>JAYSBB010000045.1:0-16898 GCA_041915645.1 Tolumonas sp. | reverse complement strand
CGGTATCACGGATAGTAAATTGTAGCGTCAGCTGGTTGTCATCGCGCGCTTGCTGGCGCACCTGCAAATGCACATAACCCTGTTCGGTAAATTTCACCGCGTTACTGACCAGATTGATTAAGATCTGGCCCAGCCGTAACGGGTCACCAAGCAGACTGCGTGGAATATCCGGCGCTATATCAAATAGCAGCTCCAGCCCTTTTTCATTCGCCCGTTGTGATGACATGACCGACAGATTGGCTAATACATCGTCGAGATTAAAGGCGATATGTTCCAGTTTCAGCTGATTGGCTTCAATTTTGGAGACATCCAGAATGTCATTGATGATGCCCAGTAACGACGTGCCGGCCTGATGAATTTTATTCAGATAGTCGCGCTGTTTTGCCGACAGTTCCGTTTTCAGCGCCAGATACGCCAGCCCGATCACCGCATTCATCGGCGTGCGGATTTCATGGCTCATGTTGGCCAGAAACATCGATTTGGTACGGGTGGCCGATTCGGCGGCGTCTTTGGCCTGCCGTAATTGCTCGGTCTGCTGATGGCGGGCGGTGATGTCCATCCAGTAACCGTTCCAGATCCAGTCGTGCTCTTCCTGCCGGTTGCAGAGAGCTTTGACCCGCACCCAACGGATCTCGCCATTGCGATAAATCCGATGTTCCAGATCAAAATCGCGGTGCTCCTGAAAGGCTTGGGTAATGGCGGAAACCACCGAACTACATTCTTCCGGCAACAAAATACGCTCCAGCGCCCGCACATCCGTCAGCAATTCATAAGGGCTCAGCCCTAATACTTCACGGATTTTGGCGCTGGCATAGGTATAACGACTGTGTTCCTCATCGCCGCCGCTACGGAACTGAAAAATCGCCAGTGGCAGGGCATCGGAAAGGTCTTGCAGATGTTGGCGAGCGCGTTGTTGAATTGCCTGTTGCGCTTCTGCCGCTGCCACGGCTTCCGCTTCCATTTGCCGTTGTAATAACCAGACCCAACGTAATATCGACATCGCGGCGATGATTAGCGCGGCTAACAAGGCGGCTTGCCAGAGTGGCAACCAGTCCGACATATCTTGTAATAACACGACCTGCCATTGACCGCTTTTATCTGCCCAGTCCAGCGTGTCGGCGCTGATGGCATATTGTTTCCCCTCCAAGGTGATACTTTTTTTGTTGAGGGTAAACGGCAATAAGGCCGGCACACTGTCGCGGAACAGATTTTTAAACTGTTTTCCTGCAATCAGCTGTTGCCGTTTTGGTTCGGTAATGGGCGCTGCCAGCTTTAAGATCCACTCTGGCCGGTTGGAGGCAAAGACGACACCATCCGGTGATATGAGTAATGCCGGGCTGGTTTGTGCTTTAAGTTTTTCATCCAGTAACGTGGCGCTGACACGTACGGTATAGACCCCAATCACTGGCGATTGATTTGACATGGTGCGGTGCACTGGCGCGGCGATATATAACCCGCGCAGTTCATCGGCGACACCAATGGCGGGATAAACGTTGGCGATACCTTTAATGGCCCGTTGCCAGTAAGGGCGATAACTGACATTGACTCCGAGCGAGCTGTAGGCGGAATTGTTATTTAAATAACCGACCACCAGACCGGTTGTATCTTCAACGACAGCAATATCAGCATGATATTCCTGTAATACACTGACAAATTCTTGTTGCAGTCGCGGGTCGTTGGCCGGGATCAAACCATCGAGTCGCTGTTTGATGCTATCGGAAACCAGCCCCATCAACACACAAGCGCCCATGACCGGGCTGCGACTGCTGATAGTTTGAATATCCAGCACGATCTGATGCACCCGCTTAGACTGTGTTTCGAGCTGTTGTTGTTCCAGCAGATGTTTTTGCAGACCGACACCCAACCCCACCGCCAAAAGAGTGATGACTAACCAGATCAGAATGGGGGCGCGTTTCTCTCTCATATCACTCTTCATCAGCGTGTGTGTAACCTGCGTTTCTGGTACATGGGGTACATGTTAACTATCGATAATGTGAGTGTAGATGGAATAGCAGATGAGGGGTAACGGGAGTGAATAATTGTGAGATGACGATTGCGGAGCCAATCAGAATGGCTCCGCGATTTAGATATAACTTAGTGCTGCGGTTTACTGTTGCGCTGTCCGCCTGCCGCTGAGCGGTTGCCTTGCGGACGACCAGCTGCTGCATTGCCAGAACGCGAAGGCTGACCTGCACGTTGCGTACCAGCGCGGGTTGGTGATGCTGGTTTGGCGGCACCTTCGGCCTGTTTTGGCTGATGCGGACGCGGCTGACCGGTATGCGGTGTGTGCGCTTTACGTTGTTCACCCTGTGCAGAACGCGGTGCACGAGGCTGACGCGGTTCGTCACTGCGATCACCCTCAAACACTTTTGGTTTTTTCGGTTTTTTCACCGGGCGTGTTAGTTGTGCTTCCGTGGTCATGGCCACCGGATTTTGTGGCTTGAAGCCATCAAATTCTTCGCGTGGCAGAATTTGTTGGATCAGTTTTTCCACATCAACTAGCAGTGGTTGTTCGTCAGCACTCACCAGAGAAATCGCATGGCCTTCCATACCGGCACGACCAGTACGACCGATACGGTGTACGTAATCTTCGGCGATATTGGGCAGTTCGTAGTTCACCACCTGCGGTAGCTGCGCGATGTCGATACCACGTGCCGCGATATCGGTGGCGACCAATACACGTACTGAACCATCTTTAAAACCGGCCAGCGCACGCGTTCGTGCGCCTTGGCTCTTATTACCATGGATGGCGGCAGCTAAAATCCCTGCGCTTTCCAGTTGCAGAACCAGCCGGTTGGCGCCATGTTTGGTACGGGTAAATACCAACACTTGCTGCCAGTTATTGTTTTTGATGAGATGCGTCAGCAAGGCCGGTTTACGGCCTTTATCCACCGGACAGATGGTCTGTTTGATGGTTTCCGCCGTGGTGTTGCGTGGCGCGACATCAATCTGTACCGGCTCGTTGAGTAAGCCTTTCGCCAGTGTGCGGATCTCATCGGAGAAGGTCGCAGAGAACATCAGTGTCTGACGATCTTTCGGCAGCATGTTGATGATTTTGCGGATATCACGGATAAAGCCCATGTCCAGCATGCGGTCGGCTTCATCCAGAATCAGCACTTCCAGTTGGCGGAAATGCAGGGCGTTTTGGCTGACCAGATCGAGCAGGCGACCCGGGGTTGCCACCAACACATCGGCACCACGGCGCATCGCCAGCATTTGCGGGTTAATGCTGACACCACCAAACACCACCACCGATTTCAAGGGCAGATATTTTCCGTAGGTGGTGACGCTATCGGCGACTTGTGCGGCCAGTTCACGCGTTGGTGTTAATACCAGGGCGCGGACAGCATTGCCACGCGCTGGGTTGCCTTCAGACAGCCGGTGCAGCAATGGCAGGGTAAAACCTGCGGTTTTGCCGGTACCGGTTTGTGCCGCCGCCATGACATCTTTACCCGCTAATACAGCAGGGATCGCCTGTTCTTGGATCGGCGATGGGGTGTCGTAGCCTTTGTCGCTAACCGCGCGCAATAGGCGCTCGTTTAAGCCCAGTTCAGTAAATGACATTAAATGGTAATTCCTGTTTTATAAAATATGAAAGTAGCAATGCTGTGCGAGATATTCGGTGATAAGGCCTCACACCAGCTTGCGTACTCTCACTTTGCGGCCTTTAATTTTGCCGTCCTGTAGATAACCGTAGACCTTGTTGGCAATGCTGTGATGCACCGCCACATAGGCATGTAATTCTGCAATATTGATTTTGCCGATCTGCTGGCCGTTAAAACCGGCTTCTTTGGTCAGTGCACCGAGAATATCGCCGGGGCGCACTTTGCTTTTGCGGCCACCGTCGAGACACAGGGTGACCATCTCGGGTTTCATGTTGTCGGGGTTTTTCTTCAGCTCATCGAGGTTGCCCCAGACCGCACGGCTTTGCTGGTAATCTTCAATCTGCACCACACGATTGGCTTGCGAGGCGGTAGTCAGCGTCAGCGCCAGACCGGTTTGCCCGGCACGACCGGTACGCCCGATACGATGCACATGCACTTCCGGATCGGGTGTCAGGTCGTAGTTCACCACCGCTTGTAACTCTTTGATATCCAAGCCGCGTGCCGCCACATCGGTCGCCACCAAAATGGCGCAGCTTTGGTTAGCAAAACGCACCACCACTTGGTCGCGTTCACGCTGTTCCAGATCGCCGTTCAGCGCCAGAGCGCTATAACCTTTGGCGGATAACGCATCGGCCACCTGCTGGGTCTGGTGTTTCATGTTGCAGAAGATCACCGTGGAACGCGGCTGATAATGTTGCAGCAGTTTCAGCAGCGCAGGGAATTTGGCTTCCTGATTCGGCAGCTCAAAGAAACGCTGTTCAATTTGCACGGCACTGTGAGTGGATTCCACTCGTACACTTAACGGCTCGCGTTGGAACTCTGCACTCAGGCGTTGAATGTCTTCCGGGTAAGTGGCTGAGAACAGCAGGGTCTGACGTTGACGCGGGCACACTTTGGCGATTTCGCGCATGGCATCGGCAAAACCCATATCCAGCATACGGTCGGCTTCATCCAATACCCAGGTTTTCAGGCTGGCCAGACTTAAGCTTTCTTTATCTAAGTGTTTTTGCACGCGGCCCGGTGTGCCGACCACGATATGCGCACCTTGCTCCAGCGAGCTGAATTGCGGGCCAATCGGCATGCCACCACACAGTGTTAATACTTTTACGTTCGGAATCAGACGGGCCAGACGGCGGATCTCACCCGCCACCTGATCGGCCAGTTCGCGGGTTGGGCACAGCACCAAACCTTGTACGTTCAGCGATTTAACATCCAGTGCTTGCAGTAAGCCCAGTGCGAACGCAGCAGTTTTACCACTACCGGTTTTGGCTTGCGCCAGCACATCTTTACCTTGTAATACCGCCGGCAGGCTTTGGGCCTGAATAGGGGTCATTTCGCTGTAACCCAGCGCGGTGAGATTTTCCAGCAACGCAGGTTGCAGCTTTAATTGCGCAAAAGCAGACGATGCCGCAGTTGCAGCCGAATTTGTATCAGACATGACTAATCCTGAATTAAACCAATAACAAGACCGCCGAACAGGCGAAACGGGTGTCGGACGCAGGACATCGCACCAAAGCAGCAACGAATGTCGGGGAAATTTGTACCGGTTTCAGGCCGCAGCATCTGAGCAAACGTCAAATGGCGAAATGGAAGGTGAAAACGTGCAAACAACGCATCAAACGGCGCGTAGCTTAAGGGAAGGCGCGCTGCATTGCAAACCGCGCAGTGCGGAACGTGATTTTATTTTCGCCAGCGAAAAATACCGCTAACATACGAAGAGCAAATTTTCGTTTACGGTGATATTCGCCGCAATGGCTGATAGTTGTGCGCAGGGAGTGAGCATGAAGCAGAGTCAACGACATCAAAAAATTCTCAACCTGCTGGATCTGCACGGGTTTGTTTCCACCGAAGAGATGGTGGCGCAGTTTGATGTCAGCCCGCAGACGATCCGTCGTGATCTGAATGAACTGGCGGAACAAGAGAAAATCATCCGGCATCATGGTGGTGCGGCCTTGCCGACTTCCAGCACCAGCAACACCGCCTACAGCACCCGCAAAGTGCTGCAGTTGACGGAAAAAGAACGCATTGCCGCGCAAGTGGCGGCACGTATTCCCGATGGTGCTTCGCTGTTTATTGATATCGGCACCACCACCGAGGCAATTGCGCGTGCATTGCTCAAACATAAAGACTTACGAGTCGTTACCAATAACCTCAACGTAGCGATGACGCTGACGGAAAAAGATGATTTTAAGGTCATCATTGCCGGAGGTGAAATTCGTAATCGTGATGGCGGTATTATCGGCGAGGCAACGCGTGATTTTATCGGCCAGTTCCGTATGGATTACGGCATCATCGGTATCTCCGGCATTGATATGACCGGCGCGCTGCTCGATTTCGATTATCAGGAAGTGCGGGTGGCGCAGTCGATCATTCAGCACTCCCGTCAGGTATTTTTGGCCACCGATCACACCAAGTTTGGCCGCAACGCGATGGTGAATTTAGGCAATATCAGTCAGGTCGATGTGCTGTTTACCGACCAGCAACCACCGGAAGAGATTGTGCGGATCATGCAGCAAGGGCAGGTGGAGTGTTGTGTCTGCTAATCCGCATGAGATAGTGGATCTTGATACCGAAAGCGAGGACGAAAGAACCATTTTGACGACCCTCCGTGTTTTTTTGTATAGCGAGCACCGGTCAAAGGTTCCATCCCGCCAACACGTCGTAAACCCATCCATGGGGACTCCGCCGCGTCATCCCTGACGCGGAGGGTTGTCGGAATGGACCCGTTGTCCGTCTTCTATGATAGTTATGGCCGAAGTATCAACATTTAGGCAGCTGATGTTTCCGCTAACTCAGGCGCTTTTTTTACTTCCGATTTAGCTAACCGCGCGGCCATGCGTTGTGCCACATAGGCTTCGAGCTGGGCTTTTGCTTCATCATCCAGCGTTAAGCCAAGCTTGGTGCGGCGCCACAAAATGTCTTCCGCAGAGCAGGCCCATTCCTGATCGATCAGATAATCGACCTCTTCGACACACAGCTCATGACCAAAACTGACCGTTAATTCAGCCGGTAACCAACTGGCGGCGAGGCTACCGTAGCAACTGGCGATCCGGCGGGCGGTGGCGGCATTCAGCCAATGCGCCTGTTTGCGATAACGCTGGGTTAAATGCAGCACGTTGCCTTCAAACTCAGCGCCCGGCAGTTTACTGCTGGCAGTCCAATCTTCCCTAGATTGGGGGAAATAGGGCGCCAGCTTATGGCAGGCCGCTTGCGCGAGTTTGCGATAGGTGGTCAGCTTGCCGCCAAACACCGATAACAGCGGCGCTTTGCCCTGTTCATCAGCCAGCTCTAGCGTGTAATCGCGGGTGACCGCTTGCGGTGAGCTGGATTCATCATCACACAGTGGGCGCACGCCGGAATAACTCCACACTACATCTGCAGGCGCGATCTGGTGCGTGAAATGTTTATTCACCACATCACACAGATACTGCACTTCCTCAGCATTAATCTGCACTGCACGCAGATCACCGGTGTATTCCAGATCGGTAGTGCCAATCAGGGAAAAATGCTGCTGATACGGAATAACAAACACGATGCGCTTATCTTCATTTTGCAGAATGTAAGCCTCTTCGCGCTCATGAATCCGCGGCACGATAATGTGACTGCCTTTCACCAAGCGGATATTCCGCGGCGATTTCAGCGCCATGGTTTCATCAAACAACCGTTTCACCCACGGGCCGGTGGCATTCACCAAAGCATCGGCGGTGACGTCGAAAGTCTGGCCGTTGAGTTGATCTTGCAGGGTCAGTTTCCAATGTGTTTGTTCGCGTACCGCTTTGATACAGGCGGTGCGCGTGTCCACTCGTGCACCATGTTGCCGTGCCTGCATGGCGTTTAACACCACTAAACGCGCGTCATCAACCCAGGCATCCGAATATTCAAAACCCTTGACCAGATGGGGTTGCACTCCATCATTGGGTGAAAATTTGATACTGCTGCAGGCCGGTAAGGTGACACGTTTGGCCAGATGGTCATACAGGAACAAACCCGCGCGGATCATCCATGCTGGGCGCAGGTGCGGGCGGTGAGGCAGGCGAAAACGCATTGGATGGGCAATATGTGGTGCCATGCGCAGCAAGGTTTCCCGTTCCGCCAGTGCCTCTTTGACCAGCCGGAATTCGTAATGTTCCAGATAACGCAAACCACCGTGGATCAATTTACTGGAAGCTGAAGACGTGGCGCTGGCCAGATCGTCCGCTTCGAACAGTGCCACCGCAAGCCCGCGACCAGCGGCATCGGCGGCAATGCCGGTGCCATTGATCCCGCCACCAATGACAACCAAATCGTAATGCGGAATGGTGTTCATCATAAAATGTGCTCCAGCATTTTGCTCGAATAAAAACATATTAATGTTCGTTATCGAAAATATAGAACAATATCGAGCGTTAGTGTGACGAAAATGTGATCAATAAATGAAAAATGCACAAATTATCGCCGGATTAAGCAGGTCACTTGCGCTGACCTGCGCGATAGTGACTAATCGACCCAGTGCTGTGCGCGGGTGACTGCTTTTTGCCAACCGGCATACAGCTGCTCACGTTGTTCGGCGGGCAGGGTTGGCTCAAATTCACGGTCGATGCTGAATTTGTCGCTCAGCTCGGCGGTGCTTTTCCAGAAACCAACTGCCAGCCCGGCCAGGAATGCAGCACCGAGGGCGGTAGTTTCAATCAGTTTTGGCCGCACCACTGTAGTGCCCATGATGTCGGACTGAAACTGCATCAGGAAGTCATTGGCCACCGCACCACCGTCAACTTTCAGACTGGCCAGACGAATGCCGGAGTCTTTTTGCATCGCATCCAACACATCACGGCTTTGATAAGCGATCGATTCCAAAGCGGCACGAATGATGTGATTACGGTTGGCGCCGCGGGTCAAACCGACAATCGCACCGCGAGCATAAGGGTCCCAATACGGTGCACCTAAGCCGACAAAGGCGGGTACCAGATAGACGCCATTTGAATCTTTTACTTTGCCGGCAAAATAACCGGTATCAGTGGCATCATCGATCAGGCGCAGTTCATCACGCAGCCACTGTATGGTGGCGCCACCCATAAACACCGAGCCTTCCAGCGCGTAATTGACGTTGCCGGTCGGGCCCACCGCGATAGTGGTCAGCAAACCACAGTCCGATTTGACGGGCGTTTCGCCGGTATTCATCAGCAGGAAACATCCGGTGCCATAGGTGTTTTTTGCCATACCTTTTTCAAAACACAACTGACCGAACAACGCTGCCTGTTGGTCACCGGCAATGCCAGCGATCGGGATATGCGCACCACCACCACGGGTGGTATATCCATAGATTTCTGATGAGGGACGCACTTCCGGCAGCATGGACGCGGGAATGCCCAGCTCCTGCAGAATATGGCCATCCCATTGCAGATCGCGGATGTTATACAACATGGTGCGAGACGCATTGGTTGGATCGGTGACATGCACTTCACCGTTGGTCATTTTCCAAATCAGCCAGGTGTCGATGGTGCCGAACAGCAGTTCGCCACGTTCGGCTTTTTCTCGCGCTCCTTCCACATTATCGAGGATCCATTTCACCTTGGTGCCAGAGAAATACGCATCCAGCAGCAGGCCGGTGTTTTCCCGCACGTAGTTATCCAGACCGCGCTCTTTCAACTCTTCACAGATCGCAGCAGTACGGCGGCATTGCCAGACAATGGCGTTATACACCGGCTTACCGGTGGCTTTTTCCCACACGACAGTGGTTTCGCGTTGGTTGGTGATGCCAATCGCCGCGATCTCATCGTTATGGATCCCGGATTTCGCCAACGCTTCGGTCAGGGTGGAAGATTGGGTAGCCCAGATCTCCATTGGGTCGTGTTCCACCCAGCCCGGTTGCGGGTAATGCTGGGTAAATTCCCGCTGCGAGACCGCCACAATGCGGGCATCGTGATCAAAAATAATGGCGCGGGAAGAGGTGGTGCCCTGGTCGAGTGCGACGACGTAACGTTGTTGTGTCATGTTATTCTCCATTAATTGTGTGCACTCAGATCTGAGCTGCAGTCTTCACTGTATCGGCGGATTGGTTTTTCAGCGCCCGATTGGCGGGCAGGCAAGGTGCGAGTAGTTTGAGATAGATGGCGGCACCCAGTTGTGCGCCAAGTATCGGGCCGACAATCGGTACCCAGAAATAGGGATTATCACGGCCACCAGTCAGTGCGATATCACCCCAACCGGCTAAAAAAGCGAACAATTTAGGGCCCAGATCGCGGGCTGGATTCATGGCAAAACCCGTGAGCGGGCCGAGTGATGCGCCGATCACAGCAATCAGAATGCCAATCAGCAAAGCGGCAGCAAACCCTTTTGGTGCGCCATTTTGTTCATCGGTTAACGCCAGAATGCTCATCATCAATACGGCGGTGATCACCAGCTCAACGGTCAACGCCTGATAGTTATTCAGCAGGGCATGCGGATAGGTCGAAAAGATGCCGGCAGTGCCTAAACTTTCCAATGATCCGCGCACGACATGGTGAGTGCTTTCCCATTGCGTAAACAGATTGCTATAGAGGAAATACACCAGCGCTGCCGCACAAAAGGCACCGGCCAGTTGGGCCAGAATAAACGGTAATACTTTGCGTTTCTCAAAGCCTTTCCACACCATGAGTGCCAGCGTCACCGCCGGGTTCAGATGAGCACCGGAGATGCCGCCAGTCACAAAAATAGCAATCGAGACACCAAATCCCCAGGTCAGCGAGATTTCCCATTGCCCGAAATTGGCGCCGGCCAGTATCAGTGCGGCGACACAACCGACGCCGAAAAATATCAGTAAACCTGTTCCTATAAACTCAGCCAGGCATTCGCCAGTCAGAGTCGGTGTTGCTTGTTTATTCATCGTGCTGCCCTTAATAGTTTTCGTAACATTACCGTCTCATGCGGTGAACAAATTATTAACAATTCCTTCGATCAGGAACATATATTCGTTCTGAATGTTTGATCTCGCGCATAAAAATGTTCGAATTAGTTCGTTTTACTGGAAATGAACAACAGCGAAGCATTTTTTATTTCTGCCGGTATTCATTCGGGTTGTTTTTTGGTGAGTTTATGGTCGTTTGGCTTCAGTTAGGTGGGTTTAGTGCGTGAGCCATAACATCAGGCCAAAGAAAATAACCATCATTCCTGTGCCAGCAATGATCCAGTAATAGCCTTTACGCCCTTGATAGAGAGAAATTCGGTAGTAAGAAAGATAGATCGTCCAGCCGAGCGCCAGCAAAAAGGGAAGCAGGAATAATCGCGCCATGATGGCTCTCTTGTTATGCTGCAGATATCTTTGATGGTAGTAAGGGATCTCCGATGGCTCAACTGCAAATCACCCGTTTTGGCGGGGTAGAGGTGTTACAACTAGCAAATCAGGAACTTACCGCACCCGCATCTGGCGAAGTGCTGCTCGACGTAATCTATGCCGCAGTCAATCCGGTCGATGCGAAAACTCGCGCCGGTCTTGGTTGGGCGGCTGCGCAACATAAAGACAATCTGCCGTGGACGCCGGGTTTTGATGTCTGTGGTTTGGTGCAGGCCGTCGGTTCGAGCGTCACTGATTTCGCAGTGGGCCAACGCGTCTGCGGTATGGTATTCCGTGGCGGTGCGTATGCGTCACATCTGCTCGCGTTAGCCGACGACTTACTGCCGGTGCCAGAAACTATCTCTTCTGAGCAAGCTGCGGCATTACCGTTGGCCGGGCTGACTGCATGGCAAGGGTTATTTGAACATGGTCAGTTGCAAGCCGGTGAAACGGTGCTGATTTCTGCTGCCGCGGGTGGTGTGGGCCATATTGCGGTGCAGCTTGCCAAACAAGCTGGTGCTAAAGTGATTGCCAGTGCCTCCGCCAGTAACCACGCCTTTTTACGGGAACTGGGTGCCGATCAGGTAGTGGATTATCATGACAGTGACGCCATGGCGGCACTCAAGGGTCAGCTTGATTTGGTGTTTGATCTGGTGGGTTTTGACAGTGGTTTGTCAGCGTTAGCACTATTAAAAGCCGGTGGCCGCCAAGTCACGGTACCGACCGTCACTGCGCCGCAGATTAAAGAGGCGGCAGCTGCACAAGGTAAAACCGCACTGGGCATGATGGTACACCCCGATCGCACTGCATTAGCGACCTTATTGGAAAAATGCGCTGCCGGCGATCTGCAGGTGCATATCAGTACTATTTACCCACTGAGCGAAGGTGGCGACGCACATCTGGCGATTGAAAGCGGGCGTACCCGCGGCAAGCTGCTGCTTAATCCGCGCAATTAGATGCGTGTTGTGAAGGGAAAAATCAGGAGAATTCGATGTTTGATGTGAAGGCTTATAAGCAATATGCAGCCTGGATTTTTGATCTCGACGGCACCTTGTCTAACACCTTACAGGCGCACGATCTGGCGTGGCAGCACGCGCTTACCCAGTTTGCGATCCCGTTTACCAGTGAGCGGATGCAGCAATTAGGCGGGGTGCCGATCCCAGATACGGTGGAAATTCTTGCGCAAGAAGCCGGTATGCAGGTCGATGTACCGGCTGTCGTAACCGTGCGTGATCAGCGATTTTATGAGCTATTACCAACGACGTTATCGCCGACACCGTTAGTGGCCGGCGTGGTGTTACCGTTCTTAGGTGAAAAACCGATGGCCGTCGGTACCGGCTGTCACACTGACATGGCGCGCCGCATTCTGGCCGGTTTGTCGTTAGATCGTTACCTGCCGATCGTGGTCGGGGCTGATCAAGTGGCCAACCCAAAACCGGCAGGTGATACCTTCTTACTCGCGGCAGAAAAATTGGGTGTCGCGCCAGAACGCTGTCTGGTGTTTGAAGATGCGGATGCCGGTCTGAAAGCCGCTGCGGCGGCAGGTATGGCGGCCATTGATGTACGCAATCTTTGGCCGGTACAACGCCCACTGCAATAAATTTGGCATGATGAGGCTGTCGAAACTGACGGCTTCATATGGCTAAAACTACACTCTACACTCCCGTTTATACCGGCGCCACGCCGGCAGTTATGGCGTGCCCGTAACTGATCCATCGCATAATAAACGGGATAATTTATGTTCTTCGAAGCCAATCAGGCGCGGTTTCTGTGTTCAGTGCCGGGTCTGTCCGCGGTTTTTCAGGTGTTACGCTTTCACGGCGAAGAGTTCATCAGCCAGAGCTTTGATTTTTCCATCACTCTCGTTTGCGAAGACGCAAGCTTAGATCTGGCCGCTTTTCTCTATCAGCCGTGCACTCTTAACATCAAAACCCCCGATGGATATCGTGCAATCACCGGTGTAGTACACGAAATGGCACAGGGGGATAGCGGGTTACGCCTCACGGAATATCACATTACCCTGCGACCCCGGCTGGCGTTATTACGCCATCGTGTGAACTATCGAATTTTCCAGCAACTCAGCGTGCAGAAAATCGTGGAGCTGCTGCTGCAGGAAGCCCAATTCACCAGTTTGGATTATCACTGGCGGTTGCATGAGAAACATCCGCTGCGTGACTATTGTGTGCAGTATGCCGAATCAGATTACGACTTCATCCATCGGATCTTGGCAGAGGAAGGTATTCACTATCATTACGAGGTGCAAAATGGTCATTCGGTCTTAGTGCTGGGCGATGGTAATTTTGCGTTTCCGGCGGGTGTCAGCATGGACTACAGCCCAGCCAGTGGCCTCAATGCCGATAAACCTGCGTTACGCGAAAGCCAGACATTTTGGCATACCGTTGCCGGTAAAGTGACCGGGCGTGATTTCACTTTTACACGCCCGCTGACACCATTACAGGCCGAAATCACGCCGCCATCCGTGGCCCAAAATGAACAAATTCATAACACGCAATCACCAAAACTAGCGACTCAACCATTAGCCATCGAACGTTTGGAAGACTATCTCTGGCCGATGCTCAGTGATAACGATGCCGATACTTTGCGCTTAAGCCAGCTGGCACAAGCCCGCCACCGTCAGGCTATGGTAACGATGAATGGTGTTACCGATCATGGCGGGTTAATGGCGGGCAAATTTGCCACGTTTAACGCCTTGCCACGCCGTGAATTTGAACCGTTGTGGTTGGTGCAATCGGTGCGGCATGAAGGCGAACAACCACAAGTGCTCGAAGAAACCAGTGGCGGGCAGGCCAGTTATCGTAATCAGTTCACCGCCATGCCATGGCAGCGTTTGTTTGTGCCACCATGCTGCCTGAAACGACCCACATTATCTGGTTATCAGACTGCAATCGTGACGGGCCCAAAAGGCGAAGAGATATACACCGATGAACAGGGTCGCATCAAAGTGCAATTTCATTGGGACCGAGCCGGTCAGGGCGATGAGAAAACCTCTTGCTGGTTGCGCTTAGCCCAAAGCTGGGCAGGCGATCGTTATGGCAGTCACTGGATACCCCGTGTCGGGCAAGAGGTTGTCGTCAGTTTCGAGCATGGCAACCCCGATCGGCCACTGGTGCTGGGTTGCGTGTATAACGGTGCGAATCACCTGCCTTATGAACTTCCCACACATAAAAGCCGCACCGTATTTAAAACCTTATCGACACCGGGTGGCGGTGGTTTTAATGAGTTACGTTTTGAAGACAAAAAAGGTCATGAGCAAATTTATCTGCACGCGCAGCGTGACTGGGAACTCATGGTCAAGGCTAACGCTTTTGCCGCCATCGATGGTGATAGTCACCGACTCACGCATGGCAATGCTATTGAACGAGTCAAAGGCGATCGGCAAGAGCTCGTTAAAAAAGACAGTTTTGAACACCTGAAAACCGACGATCAACTCAAGCTGAACGGCACATTCCAACATCAGGTTGATCAGTCGTTTTTGGTGTCCGTCAGCGATGAATTACATCAAAACGCGGCGATTAAAATCAATATGGAAGCCGGGGCAGGGCTGACGCTCAAAGTCGGTGGCAGCTTTATTACTATCAGTGCTGCGGGTGTGCAGATGGTTGCTCCCTCGATCAGCCTGAACGGTGGTGCGGCGCCTTTGGTGGGCGCACCACTCACACTGTTAGATGTCTTGCAACCCATCGGGGCGGTCATGGCCACGGCCCGTAACAAAGTTGCTGCTGCTTCTAAGCTCTGCCGTGCTAGGCAGAAAAAATGATGACGTTGACCCATTGGCTACAGCATTTACCTGCCGACCATGTGATCTACGCATTAATCGATCCGCTGGCGGATAACCAACCGCTGCACTATTGGTATCGATACGCCAGCGATACGCAAGCATGGCCGCTCTACGGCGGCACTGAATTTACCGATGCTATTTTACAGGGCCCCTGGTTACTTCCTTTGGCACAACTGGCCGATTGGCAGACGTGGTGGCAGGAACAAGAGCGTGCGGGTCAGGCGCAAGGCGTTTTGATTGCTAGCCCATACCCAGGCGAGCAGCTGATTCGACATTGGCAAAGTCTGCTGATTGCGGGGTTAGATGGTGAAGAGGTGTTATTTCACTATTACGACCCGCGCGTGCTGGCGCCAATGCTTGCCACATTTACTGAGACTGAGATCTGCCAATTTCTCGGCCCTACCACATCGTTGTTAATTTGGCATCAAGCCGATTGGCGGGCTTATTCACCTTGTCCCACAGCTGATTTAACCGAACACACTGAGCCTTGGTGGCGGATGCGGCCCGCTCATTTTGCGGGGCAGCCCGGCGAAAAAGAGACATGCCTGACGAATATTGCACAATGGCTGTGGCAACAGGCTCCGGAATTAACCACCCAACAATATGAAAAGTTGGGGGACATTCGTCACGTATTAGATGTGCATTACGACGACCTGAGCAAACAATCTATACCTGATCTGTGGCTACCGTCTGTGTTGATTCTTTATTTGTTTGGTTTTCGTGACTGGTGGCCAAGCATACAAAATGTAGTTGCATTACCTCCCGAAGCGGAACAAACCGATGTCATGCACAAGGTCATTGCACTGATAGAAAAATACCAACAAAGCAAGATGCAGGAAGACGATGGGCAATAACATAAAAAACTGTCTGGCGTGTCAGAAAAACCAGTACTGGGTTGAAATTCGGTTAGTGGATGAGCTGAATAACCCTTTTGGCTCCTTAACCGGAACACTCAAGGATGCGATAGGTAACATACATGCCGTGACGTTGGCTGGCGGATATCTGTTATTAACCGACCTGCCAGCAGGGCCTGTGGAGCTCAAGCTGGAGACTAAGGCTTTATTAATGGAAGCTAAAAAACATAAACCCAGGCCGATGCCACAAGCCTCACCAGCTAAAGAGTATGCTGATAAAAATAAAGGTTATCAGAAGAGTAAAATTAAATATCAATATATCACTCTGGGAGATGTTTGGATGAACAGTCCAGACATGCCAAAAGAACATCAGGCTGGTGCAACAGGAACAACCTTAAAACTCGCCACTAAGAACAGTTATGTTGGAGAAATAAAAAGTTTTTCTTATCAAGAGCATCATGTTGCAGTGGTTGGTACTCAGTATGATCGTAACATCGCAAATAAAATGACATTTGCCGCACAAGCAATTCGCACTTTGAAGGAAAAATCAGGGGGGAAAAAGAAATTAATTATATTTACTTCTGACTATTCAGAAGCACAACTTGAAGCTGTAAAAAAATCAACTGATAAACACAATATAGAATATAAAGGAATACAAAGTGTTTCATATTTATTTTCTGAATTAAATCTAATATACCAAT
Organism: Tolumonas sp.; assembly: GCA_041915645.1. Classification (GTDB taxonomy): domain Bacteria; phylum Pseudomonadota; class Gammaproteobacteria; order Enterobacterales; family Aeromonadaceae; genus Tolumonas. The sequence continues at coordinate 651 of JAYSBB010000045.1, read as the reverse complement.
ATATTAATCCATTACAGTCATTGACTTTTTTCTGTCATGGTTTACCCGGTAGTCTAGAGTTTGGTTATCATCTTCCGTCAGCAATAAATATGGCATTGACATTTTCTAATTTTAAAAAAATCAAGTCATCAATCTTTGCCAAAAACGGACGTATAGACTCCTATGCATGTAGAACAGGAATGGGCAATCTACAAGATCATGATATTGAGAATATTGTTCAGATTGATCCTCAGCCGGAGAATAGTTTGGCACAAAAAATGGCGGATTATTTTTTCGTTCCTGTTGGAGCATATGTGCATCGTTCCTCTTATGAGGATACGTGGGGTTCAGTGGACGAAAGGCGTAATTATCAATACCTCAGTATGAGAGGAAAAAAAGATAACTGGACCTATAAATATTTTTATGAAAAATTACAGGAACGGGAAAAGTATGTTAAAAATATTCATGCTTGTTATCAAATAGATGGTGCACTGAATCCAGTTCATGCTGATATAGATCCTGTTACAGACAATATATATAATGGTCGACTGGAGTTTTTACCAAAATGAAAAAAATAATAATATTTACCATTATAGTTATGTTGGTGTTATTGCTTTTAGTTCAGATTGGATATCATACAAAAAACGTATATGGTGATGAATATGGATCAAC
>JAYSBB010000044.1:0-16930 GCA_041915645.1 Tolumonas sp. | reverse complement strand
GTCCTCAGGAATGGTTACGGACCATCGTGAAAGCCTGCATAGAAAAGACAGATTATCCAATTCCGCAAGAGTTGTTGTTGTCAACGCAGTCCCGGTGAACTGTTACATTTTGTCTGCGTTATACCCTTCGTACTTGAAGTTGCAGCGTTGTTGACGGTGTTCACTCACCCCAATCACATAGCCTATCTATGCTCATGGGGATTCGCTCATTTGTCGCCTTGCGGCAACGCCAATTATTTGGGGTATTATAGTTGGGGCATAAAAAAACCCCGCCGTAGCGAGGTTTTGAGTGCTTATCATGATCCGCTTAAGGATTGATTTGCGTTGGAATGCCAGAGCGATCTTCAAATGCCTGTTTCACGACATGAGAATCAGTATCTGCTTTCGCAATGAAACGACCAACCGCTGGGCTGATGCTTAAAGTCGATGGTGCGGCAGAGTTCAGCTCTTCAAACGTGCGCGACAGTGGCTCGTGCACTTCCAGATAACGACGGCCATCCGGTTCTTGTGTGGCTTTTACTGGCTGGTTGATGAACTGTACGCGGGTGCCGACAGGTACGGCGTGGAACAGATGTTCAATGTCTTCGTTACGCAGACGCACACAGCCGTGGCTGACACGCAGACCGATACCAAAAGACGCGTTGGTGCCGTGAATGGCATACAGATTACCGATATACAGCGCGAACAGGCCCATCGGATTATCCGGGCCAGCAGGCCATACGGCTGGTAGTGGTTCGCCTTTGGCCGCGTATTCGCGGTGTACTTTGGCCGTTGGTGTCCAGGTTGGATTGGCTTTTTTACGTTGCACAGAAGTGACCCAGTTTTCCGGGGTGTCAGTGCCGAGCTGACCGATACCGATTGGTAGTACTTCCACGGTATTGGTGCCTTTCGGATAGTAGTATAGACGCATTTCCGCCACGTTGATCACGATGCCCTGACGTGGGGTATCCGGCAGGATCAGCTGATGCGGTACGATCAGCGTGCTGCCCGGTTTTGGCAGATAAGGGTCGACACCTGGATTGGCTTCCATCATGCCGCTCAGGCCGATCTGATATTTGGCAGCGATCGCCTCCAGTGGTTGTTTGCTGTCAGCTGGGACAACATACTCCACGTTCTGGCCAACTAAGCGGCTGTTTGCTGCTGGCAACGGGTATTCAACGGCCGACGCTGACAGGCTGGTCAGGGTCAGACCACACAGCAGAGCCGGAATGGCATTGTGCATGATGTTCATAAGGGTCCTGTAATTATTACTTGATTCAAGCTAATTGAGTTAGTTTGGCTATTTATCGGTTTTGTTTTTTACATGCTCAGGTTATTGGTCAGAGTGAGGGCGTGACCAAGATGCGCATTTTTGCCCTGTCTGCGTAATATTTCAACTTTATGATGCAAATCACTGCAAAAAGTCATGCTACCGGATTGCTGACCAGCTAAATAATCGATTTTTCCGAAGATTGTGTCCAAACGAATAGTGATGAGCGGTCGCTTTCCTCTATTATCGATAGCATCGCAGCGCAGTTTAGACACAGGTAGTGGCATGTTCAGGGTTTATCACTCCAATCAATTGGATGTTCTAAAAAGTCTGTTAGCACATCTCATTCAACTGTCGCCGCTGCAACCGGCACTGGCGGCAGAAACTATTCTGGTGCAAAGCCCCGGCATGGCGCAGTGGCTGAAACAAGCACTGGCACAAGATCTTGGCGTTGCGGCGAATATCGTCTTTCCGTTGCCATCGAGTTTTATCTGGCAGATGTTTCATCAGGTGCTGCCGGAAGTACCGAAAGAAAACCCGTATACCAAACCAGCCATGCTGTGGCGGTTGATGCAGTTGTTACCGCAATGCATGGACGATGAGCTGTTTGCCCCGCTGGCCGGTTATCTGGCGCAAGACGACGATGGCCGCCGCTGTTATCAGTTGTGTCAGCGCATTGCCGACTTATTTGACCAATATCTGGTGTACCGGCCGGACTGGATTGTCGATTGGGAACAAGGCGGTGCACTCGGTGCGGCAGCTCAGCTGTGGCAACCGGTGTTGTGGCGTAAATTGGTGGCATTAACCGAACAGCAAGCCAGCCATCTGCATCGTGTGAACTTATTCTCAAGTTTTATCAACACGCTAAAAGCCGGTAAACCAAAGGCGGTGCTACCGCAGCGATTGTTTGTGTTTGGTATCTCATCGCTGCCGCCGCATTATTTAGAAGCGCTGATGGCGCTGGGTGAGCATTGTGAGGTGCATCTGCTGCTCACTAACCCGAGTCGTTATTACTGGGGTGATCTGCAGGAAGAGAATCAGCTCAACCGACGAGTGTTGAATAACTTGCTGGCACAGCGCCGTGAACGTTGGCAACAGGCGGAATTGCAGCAACCACTATTACCGGAAACCGAGTTAGCGCGTCTGTTCAGCGATGACGGCGAGCAGCAGGGCAACCCCTTGCTGGTTTCGCTGGGTAAACAGGGGCGTGATTATCTGGCGCTGTTGGCGGAAATCAGTGCCGCCGAGATTGACGCTTTTGCGGAGATCAATAGCGATAGTCTGTTGCATCTGGTGCAGCAAGATCTGCTGGAGCTGCAAGATGGCACCCGTATCAAGCCGAAACGAAATGTGACTTTAGATGACCGATCACTGGTGCTGCACGGTTGTCACAGCCCGTTACGCGAAGTGGAAGTGCTGCACGATCAGCTGTTGCAACGATTCGCAGCCGATTCCACTCTAACCCCGAAAGATATCGTGGTGATGGTGGCAGACATCAACCGCTATGGTCCCTATATCCAAGCGGTGTTCGGTAGTGCGGCGGGCGAGCGCTACATTCCGTTTTCGATCTCTGACCGCTCGGCGACGCAGGAAAATCCGTTACTGCAAAGTTTCCTGATCTTGCTGTCGCTGCCGAGTTTACGCTGTACGGCGACCGAGTTGCTGGAATTGCTGGCGGTGCCCGCATTGCTAAAACGCTTCGGGCTGGCGGAAAGTGATCTGACCACGCTGCGGCGCTGGGCGCTGGAGTCGGGCGTACGCTGGGGGCTGGCGCCTGCCGATGGTGAGCGCTTTGAGTTACCGCCACGTGAGCGGCATACCTGGTCGTTCGGGTTGGAACGGATGCTGCTCGGTTTTGCCAGTGGCAACGAAACCCTGTTTGCTGATGTCGCGCCATACACCGCGATTGAAGGGCAAAATGCGGTGAAACTCGGCCAACTGGCGCGATTCATCAGCCAGGTGCTGGCGTTGCGCGACACGCTGGAAACGGCGCGGCCGATCACCGAATGGCAGACTTTGGTCGATCGGTTGTTACTCGATTTTTACCTGCCAGAAGAGCAGCTCGATGAAGACGATGCAACAGCACTGAGCCTGATCCGCACGACCGTGCAAAGTTGGCAGCAACGGTTGTCGCAGATGAATTATCAGGAGCCGCTGCCGCTGACCGTGTTCCATGATCATCTGCAAAGTGAGTTGAATGCGGTGCGGGGCGGGCAGCAATTCCTCGCCGGACGGGTCAACTTCTGCACCCTGATGCCGATGCGCGCGATCCCCTTTAAAGTGGTGTGCTTGTTGGGCATGAACGATGGCTTGTATCCGCGTAGTATGCCGCCGCTGGGTTTTGATTTGATGGCGAACCAGCCACGCAAAGGCGATCGTTCGCGCCGCGAAGATGACCGCTATCTGTTTTTAGAGGCCATGCTCGCAGCACAAGAGCAGCTCTATATCTCGTATGTGTCGCACAGTGCCACCGACAATCGGCATCTGATGCCATCGGTGCTTGTTACCGAATTGCAGGAGTATTGCCAGCGCGCGTTTTGTCTGGCGACAGCGAGTGACGATGATGAGGCGAAACAGGAAGAGCGATTGCAGGCGCATCTGCTGACCGAGCATCCGCTGGTGCCTTACGATGCCCGCTATTTTGCGCCGGATGCGCAAGTGGCAGGGGCGCGGCTGTTTAGTTATGCCGCCGATTGGCTGCCAGCATTGTCCCCGATGGGGAATGCCGGCTTTTTTGCTGGCGACCTGCCGTTACCTGATGAGCTTGATATCACCAAGCATAAACCCGAGATTGAATTGGCCGATTGGCTGCGATTTTTCCGCAATCCGGTGGCGGGATTTTTCCGCCGTCGCCTGCGTGTGCAGTTTGTGGAACGCGACGCTGCGTTGGAAGATAGCGAGCCGTTTTGGTTAGATAAATTGCAGCAATATCAACTGCGTGAACGGCTGTTGCGTTATCAGCGCCTTGACGTGGCAGAGGCTGTTTGGCAACCGCGCTTGTTGGCTGAGGGGCAGTTGCCCGATGGTGAGTTTGGCAAGCTGGCGCTACAGGGCGATGCCAACAACCTCACGCCCTTGGTCATGGCAATGCAAACATGGCCGCTGGCACAGGCACAACGCGAAACATTCCATCTGGATTTCAACGACTGGCAGCTGCTAGGCAGTGTCGGTGACGTTTATGACGGTCAGTTGGTACGGCATCGGGTGAGTAAACTCAAAGCCAGCTGGCTGGTGGCGATCTGGCTGGAACATCTGGCGCTGTCAGCAGCAGGGAAACTGAGCCAACCCACGCAGTTGCTGGCATTGGATAACGGCAACTTAGGCGAGTGGACACTTGAGGTGCTCAGTGCCGATGATGCGCGAGCGCAACTGCAATTGTGGTGGGCGGCGTTTATTGCTGGCATGCAGCGCCCGCTCTGTTTACCGGTGAACACGGCGTGGGTGTGGCTGGAAAAAGCGCTGACGGAAAGTGGCGAGCTGGGTGATGCCGCGCAGCAGTTACAGGCGCGGGAGTCGGCGCAGAAAACCTATCTTGGCGATGGTTCGTTTGTGATTGGGGAGGTGCAAGACACCTACTTAGCACGCTGTTTCCCTGAATTAACTGATACGCATTGGTTGGAAATACAAACTTGGGCGGTGCAATTGCTGCTGCCATTACGCCAGCATTTGCAGGAGGCAGCACATGAGTAAGCCACTGGACATTCTGAGCTTCCCGCTCAGTGGATTACGCCTGATCGAGGCCAGTGCCGGCACCGGTAAAACTTACACCATTGCCGGGTTGTATCTGCGGTTATTGCTGGGGCATGGTGCGGGTGAGGCGGGGTTTGGCACGCCGCTGCTGGTCGATCGTATTCTGGTGGTGACCTTTACCGAAGCGGCCACGGCCGAGTTGCGCGAGCGTATCTTAAAAGCGATCCGTGATACGCGACGGGCGATTGAGGCAGGGTTTAGCAAAGACCCGCTGATCCAACGCTTGCTGGAGGAATGCCCGAACAAAGCGCTGGCGTTACGCCAGTTGCTGACCGCTGAGCGACAGATGGATGAAGCGGCGATCTACACCATTCATGGTTTTTGCCAGCGCATGCTGACACAAAACGCCTTTGAATCGGGCAGTCTGTTCGATAATGAATTTCTAACTGAAGAGCAGAATCTGCGCGCCTCGGCAGTGGCTGATTTTTGGCGACACATCACGTATCAGGCCGATGCCTTGCTGGCGCAGGCGCTACTCGATCACTGGAAAGGGCCGGATGCGCTGTTGCGCGAGATCAGCCCGCATCTGGCATTGGCGGGGTTGCAATGTCAGCCGCGCACCAGTGAGACCCTGGCTGAGCGCCATCAGGCGATCATCGCTCGGTTAAATAGTTTACGAGAAGCATGGCTCGCGGCAGTGGGCAGCCTTGAGGCTGTGATCACATCATCGGGAGTCAGCAAGCAGAGTTATTCGAAAAAGAACCTGCCGAATTGGCTGAATAAAGTCAGTGAGTGGGTCAATGCACCGCTTCGAAGTTATCAGTTACCCAAGGCACTGGAAAACTTTTCAGCGTCGGTGTTGGCAGCAAAAACCAAAGCGGGTGCTGTGCCAACGCACCCGTTGTTTGATCAAATAGAAACACTGCTGGCACAACCCAACGACATTGATGATGTGGTGATTGCTGCGGCTCTGACGCAGGTGCGCGCGCGCTTACAGCAACAAAAACAACGGCATCAACAACTGTCGTTCGATGATCTGCTGGCGAATCTGGCACGCGCATTAAGCTCAGAGCGTGGTGCTGTGCTGGCGGAGCGCATTCGCGAGCAATATCCGGTTGCCATGATCGATGAGTTTCAGGATACCGACCCGCTGCAATATCAGATCTTTTCGACGCTGTATGGGCAAAATCCGGAATGCGGGTTTTACATGATCGGCGATCCGAAACAGGCGATTTATGCGTTCCGTGGTGCCGATATTTTTACCTACATCGCCGCGAAACAGCAGGTTGCTGCCCATTACACGCTGCAAACTAACTACCGTTCTACCGATGAATTAGTGCGGGCGGTCAACGCCTTGTTTGCTAACTCTCACGCCCCGTTTATTTATCAAGACAGCATTCCGTTTGAAGCGGTTAACGCAAAAGGCAAAGACACTGGCTTTATGTTGCAAGGCCAGTCGCAAACTGCGTTGCAGTGCTGCTTCCCGCTGGAAGGGGAAGTCAGTGGTGCCGCCTATCAGCAACGCATGGCGCTGGCGGCTGCTGGGCAAATTCATACCTGGCTGACAGCGGCACAAAAGCAGCAGGCGACGCTGGATGGTAAAGCATTACGCCCCAATGATATTGCGGTGCTGGTACGCAGCGGGCGCGAAGCCGCCGTGATGCAGCAAGCGTTGCATGAATGCGGCATTGCCAGCGTTTATCTTTCCAACCGGGAGTCGGTGTTCGCACAACCGGTAGCACACGATGTGGCGCGTCTGCTGGAAGCTTGCCTCAACCCGCAGGATGAGATGTTAATTCGTGCGGCGATGGCGACGGGTTTGCAGGGCTGGACGGTGACGCAACTGGCGAACCTGAATGATGATGAAACGCTGTGGGAGCAGACCGTCGAGCGTATCCGACTGGCGGGCGAGTTATGGCGACAACGTGGCATTTTGCCGATGCTGCGCCAATGGCTGTTCTGGTATCAGATCCCTGAGCGTTTGTTAGGTGAGGTCAATGGCGAGCGCCAACTGACCGATGTGCTGCATCTGGGGGAATTGCTGCAAACCGCCGCCAGTACGCTAAACGGTGAACATGCGTTGTTGCGCTGGTTATTGGAGCGTTGCCAGCAACCGAATGGCGATGCGGATGAACAGCAATTGCGGCTGGACTCCGAGCGCCAGCGCGTGCAGATCGTCACCATCCATAAATCGAAAGGGCTGGAATATGGTCTGGTGTTGCTGCCGTTTATCTGCGCCTATCGTGGCAATGACACACCGCGTTATCACACTGATAACAGCGTGCGACTTGATCTGACCGGCTCAGACGAGGCGTGGGAGCAAGCGGCACAAGAGCGTTTGGCGGAAGATCTACGTCTGCTGTATGTGGCCTTAACGCGCGGCGTGTTTGTCACCTGGCTGGGGCTCGCTGATCTGAAAGCCAACAGCAAAACCAAGGCGAAAGATGACCGCCCGGCAGCACTGGATTATTTGCTGAAAAACGACAGCGATACGGCATTCACGCAGCGATTCCGCCAGTGGCTGCAGACACAGAATAATCATGATTTGGCAGCGGAAGTAGCGGAGATCGCTTTTCCAACCGACCCGTATCAGGAAGTTAAACCGCTATTACCTACAGCACAGGCCCGGCAGTTTAGCGGGCAACTGGAGCGTAACTGGCGAGTGACCTCTTATTCGGCACTCACGGTCAGCCATGGTTCTGCAACACCCAAACCGGCTGCGCCGTTAGTGATGAGCGAAATCGAACCGACTGCGCCGCGTTTTGATGTGTTCAGTTTCCCGCGTGGTGCGCATGCCGGTACGTTCCTGCATAGCTTATTGGAAGATCTTGATTTTGGTGCCGATGGTGCCACCCGCCAGCAATGGATCGTGCAGCATCTGCAAGGTGTGCAACTGAGCCACGATTGGCAGCCGGAGCCGTGGTTGCCGGTGCTGGAACAGTGGCTGGAACAGATCTTAACCAGTGAACTATTCCCCGGTTTGTCGCTGGCACAATTAACCCCTGAGCATTGCTTAAGCGAAATGGAATTTTTGCTGCCGCTATCGGCACTATCCGCTGCGGCACTTAATCGTTGTCTGGCCGCAGGCGATCCGCTTTCTGCCCAAGCACCGGCCCTGACATTTAATGAAGTGCAGGGCATGCTGAAAGGTTTTATCGACTTGGTGTTTGAGCATGACGGTCGGTTTTACGTGGTCGATTATAAATCGAATTATCTCGGTGATAATCCAGCGGCCTATCAGCAAGCGGCGATGGCACAAGCCATGATTGAGCATCGTTACGATGTGCAATATCAGCTTTATACGTTGGCGTTACACCGATATTTGCGTTGTCGTCTGCCCGATTATGACTATGACCAGCATATCGGTGGTGTCTGTTATCTGTTTTTGCGCGGTATGAACGGCGAGGCAGGCAGTGGTGTGTATGCAACCAAACCGGACAAAACACATATCGATGCGTTAGATGCCTTATTTGCCGGTGAATCGGCTGTAACCAGCGGGGAGCTGATGTAATGACCGCCCACTCTTCTGCATTAACCCCGTTGTGGCAAACGTTATTGGACGCCCGACTATTGCGCGATCTGGATGTGCAACTGGCGCAGTTATTAGCGCGCTGGGATGCGGATGACAGCATCCAACTGGCGGTGGCGATGACCAGCCAAGAGCTGGGACGTGGCCATGTCTGTTTTGATCTCACGACCTGGCCGGAACGGCTGGCGCAGTGGCATTCTCAACTTGTTGATAGGCTGTTGATTGATAAGCAGCTCGCAGAGAATTCGTTTGATTGGCCGACAACGACAGTTGCAGCACTGATGGAAAAGTTGCAACACAGCCCGTTGGTGCGCGTGATCACCGATCCGGCGGAAATGGATGAACAAGGGCAACCGTTGACGCTGTTTAGCAATCGTCTCTATCTCAGTCGCTATTTTCGTTTTGAACAGCAGGTCGCCTGTTGGTTACAGCAAGCCAGTTTGCCAGTGGCAACCAGTGCCGATACACCCGAATTAGCCCAGCAGTTACGACAACTGTTTACTCCTCAGTCGGAAACAGATTGGCAAGCGGTGGCCGTGGCGACCGCCTGTGACGGGCGTTTTACGCTGATCTCTGGTGGCCCCGGCACAGGGAAAACGACGACCGTCACCAAACTGTTGGCGCTGCTGGTGGCACAAAGCGAACAGCCGTTGTTGATCCGGCTGGCAGCACCGACCGGTAAAGCGGCTGCGCGGCTGACGGAATCCATCACCAAAGCGAAAACCGAGCTGGCCGGGCAGGTGAATGCGGCGTGGCTGGCCGGTATTCCGACGCAAGCCAGCACTTTGCACCGTTTGCTCGGGGTGATCCCCGGTTTACCGGAGTTTCGTCATAACGGGCAAAATCCGCTACCGCTTGAAGTGCTGGTGGTCGATGAAGCCTCGATGATCGATTTACCGATGATGGCGCGTTTGCTGGCCGCCTTACCGCCGCAGGCACGCCTGATATTACTCGGCGATAAAGACCAGTTGGCATCGGTGGAAGCGGGGGCTGTGCTGGGCGATATCTGCCAGTTTGTCGCACAAGGGTTAAGCTCACAACAAGCGCAGCAATTGCAACAGCGCACCGGTTATGAGCTGCAAAATTATGTGCAACCAGCCGGGCACCCACTGCGCGACCGGCTTTGTTTATTGCGCAAAAGCTATCGTTTTGCGGCCGATTCCGGCATCGGCAAACTGGCGGAAGCGGTGAACAATGGGGACGTCAAAGCGGCGCATGCGGTGTGGGCGCAAGATTATCGCGATATCCGCCTGCACAGTGACGAGCAACGTCTCGAGATGGCCATCAGCATCGCTGCCAAAGGTTATCACGCCTATTTGGCGCTGCTCGCTGCGCCGATTACATCAGAGAATGCCATTGTGCTGCTCAAAGCGTTCAACCAGATCCGGCTGTTGTGCGCGTTACACGACGGGCCGTGGGGCATTAATGGCATGAATCAAGCCATCGGCCAGCGTCTGCAAGCGCAGGGTAAATTACAGATGAGCGGCGAGTGGTTTGCCGGGCGGCCGGTGATGATCACCGAAAATGACTATGGGCTGGGGTTGTATAACGGCGACATTGGCATTGCCGCCAGCGATGGTGAACGGCTGCGGGTCTGGTTTGTGTTGCCCGATGGCAAAGCGTACGGCTTTCTGCCCAGCCGTTTGCCAGCTCACGACACGGCGTGGGCGATGACGGTACACAAATCGCAGGGCTCGGAGTTTACCCACACCCTGCTGTTATTGCCGCCTGAAGTGAATCCGCTGCTGACGCGCGAATTGCTCTACACCGGCATCACTCGCGCGCGTGAACAGCTGGATCTGTTTGCCACACCCGAGGTGCTGGCCCTGATGGTGCGTAAACAGACCGAACGTTACAGTGGTTTAGGCGCCATGCTGGAAACCTTACAGACCAAGCCGGCGTTACCGGCGGCAGAATAACGACGCGAAACAGAATGTCAGATATGCTTAATGTGAGATGTTGACATTCTGAACAGTTCAAATAAGATGTATAGACATTTAGACGTCCAAACATCTGTTTTGTTTGGTCGATGCAGGAAGCGGAGCCTTCCGTCCCACAGGCCGTAAGGCAGGCAAGGAGTAATCATGAGTTTTGACAGCGCACGTCAGGTAGAAGCCCTGAACCAGAATCTGGCCGAATTGAATGGCGATATTAATGTTTCGTTTGAGTTTTTCCCGCCAGCCACTGAAAGCATGGAACTGACGCTGTGGAACTCGATTGAACGCCTGAGCAAACTGAAACCGAAATTTGTGTCAGTAACCTATGGCGCTAACTCCGGCACCCGCGACCGCACGCACAGTATTATCAAAGACATCAAAGAGCGTACCGGTTTGATTGCCGCACCGCACCTGACCTGTGTGGATGCTACCCGTGATGAGCTGCGTACCATTGCCAAAGATTATTGGGATAACGGTATTCGCAACATCGTGGCGCTGCGTGGTGACTTGCCCGCCGGTGCGGGTAAACCAGAAATGTACGCCGATGATCTGGTGGCATTGCTGAAAGAGGTGGCCGATTTTGATATCTCCGTGGCCGCTTACCCGGAAGTGCACCCGGAAGCGAAAAGCGCACAGGCGGATCTGCTGCACCTGAAACGTAAAATCGATGCTGGTGCCAACCGCGCCATCACGCAGTTCTTCTTTGATGTGGAAAGCTACCTGCGTTTCCGCGATCGTTGTGCCGCGATCGGGATTGAAGCGGAAATCGTGCCGGGCATCCTGCCGGTGTCGAACTACAAAAATCTGCTGAAATTTGCCGGTTTCACCAACGTGAAGATCCCGCAATGGTTGCATCAGCGTTTTGAAGGCATTGCTGATGATGACCAGATGACCCGTAACATGGTTGGTGCCAGCATTGCGATCGACATGGCGCGCGTGCTGTCGCGGGAAGGGGTAAAAGATTTCCACTTCTACACGCTGAACCGCTCTGAGCTGACTTACGCCATCTGTCATACCTTGGGTGTGCGCCCGAAAGCGTAATCAGCCGGAATATAAAAAAGGCGCCATACCTTACCGGATGGCGCCTTTTTTATTGTTAATGGCTTAGACAGCAGTGTTTTCCGCCAGCAACACTTTTCGCAGACGGCGTAACCCTTCCACCATTTTCTCCGGTTCAGTATGGCTAAAATTCAGGCGGATATAGCCATGCGGCGGGTTGCTCTCCGCAAAGAACGCTTCGCCCGGCATAAAAGCTACACCGGCTTCCAGCGCAATTTTTAACAGCGGGCGGGTATCCACGGTGTTTTTTAGTTTTAACCAGAAAAACAGCCCGCCGGATGGGATCTGCCACTCTGCCAGATCGGCAAATTCACTTTCCAGTGCCGCCGCAAACGCATCACGACGTACGCGATAGAATTCCCGTAACCGTTCCAGACGTTGTGGTTTATCGGCGGAGTTCATGTACTCCAGCGCTAGCCATTGTCCCGGACGGTTGGTGTGCAGATCCGCCGCTTGTTTCAGACGCACCAGATGGGTGATCAAATCCGGGTGCGCAATCAGATAACCAACACGTAAACCGGGGATCAGCACTTTGGAAAACGAACCGAAATAGATCCACGGTGCGGTTTTTAGAAACGAGCAGATCGGCGGTTTGTCCAGGTTGTCGTAATCCAGCTCGCAATACGGCTCGTCTTCAATCAATGGCAGGTTGTATTGATCGAGTAACGCCGCCACGGCCTGACGCGAGACCACGTCATAACAAGTGCCCGACGGATTTTGGAAACTCGGGATCAGGTAAGAAAAACGCGGTTTATGGTCGCGGATCTGATGTTCAAAATTGCTGATATCCGGGCCTTTGTTGCCCAGCTTGATGCCTTGGCATTGCGCCTGAAACAGATTAAAACACTGCAATGCCGCCAGATAGGTCGGTGATTCAACCAGCACGTTACTGTTGGGGTCGATGAACAGTTTCGAGACTAAATCCAACCCTTGCTGGGAGCCCGACAGAATCAGCACCTGATTGGCATCACAGGCGATACCTTTCTGGCGCGCTTCGGCGGCAATCGCTTCGCGCAGCTCGGGTTCACCCTCACTCATGCCATATTGTCTGACCTTGTTGGGTAACACTGACCAGTCAATATCCGGAAAACTGCCTTCTGCAGGTAAGCCGCCAGCGAATGAAATGATATTCGGTTTTTGCGCACTGGCTAAGATTTCTCGGATGATTGAGGATGTGAGATGTTGGATACGCTCGGCAAACATGCGGCCTCCGGTTATGCGGGCATGAGTTTGTTTAATTGCTATTTCTGATGCAGGACGATAAATTCTAGGAAATTATCGGTAGATACGTCAGCGAAGTTGACCTATCTTGCCAGCACACCCAATTAAGTCAATATGGTTGACCAAAATAATCAAAATTCGCTCAATGCGGCGTTAGAGTTGTTCCATTTTGCCTTCCGTGCGTTCACCTCCGGGCCCGATGCGATATTGGCGGAACAGGGGTTAGCACGGGTGCATCATCGCATTCTCTATTTTGTCGGGCGCAACCCGGCCATCAGCGTGAATGCGTTGCTGAAAATTCTCGGCGTCAGTAAACAGGCGCTGAATGGCCCGTTACGCGCGTTAAAAGAGCTCGATTTGATTGCGGCGAATGCCGATGAATTTGATAAACGCATCAAGCGCTTAACACTCACTGCATCCGGGCAAGTGCTGGAAAATCGCTTATCGCAAAGCCAACGTGAGTTGATGACGCAAGTGTTTAGCGACGCCGGTAGCGAAGCTGAACAACGGTGGCGTGCGATTATGCAAAAATTGGCTGATACCAAGTTTGAGCATTTACTGAGTCACGGCCACAACCCGCCAACGGAAGCCAGCGACGACTGAATTTACGTTCCTGAACAAACTTTTTCCAGTTCACAAAAACTCAGCTCACAAAAAAAGAGGCTCGATACCGCCCGTATTGCGCCTTTTTTGTTTTTGCCGCGTATCACTTTTTTCCTCTATGCTTTTTGATACCCGCCTTTGGAGATCAGCGACATGCAGCGATTTAGCACCAGTAATGAATTACGTCTGTCGGAATTGATCGGTTCGCTCAGTCATGCGTTGGATATCACCGAAGGGCAGCCGGAAGGGCACTGCGTGCGCTGTTGCTGGATCGGCATGCAACTGGGTGAGCGGCTCGGTTTACCGGCACAGCAATTACATGAACTGTATTACATGCTGTTGCTGAAAGATCTGGGCTGTAGCAGTAATGCCGCGCGGATCTGCGAGTTATATCTGACCGATGATCTGCGGTTTAAACACGATTTTTCGCAAGTCGACAGCAGCATCGCCAACGTGGTGACGTTCGTATTAAAACATACCGGTTTGCAGGCCGGCTTAACCGAGCGCTTCAGCAGTCTGTTTACCATTTTTCGCAACGGTGAGCAGATCGCGACGGAATTGATCCAAACCCGTTGTCAGCGCGGGGCGGAAATTGCCCGTCAGCTGCGGTTTAGTGAACCGGTCGCACAAGGCATCTTGTCGCTGGATGAACATTGGGATGGCGGTGGTAAACCGGTAGGGCTGGCGGGTGAGCAGATCCCGTTGTATGCGCGAATTGCATTGCTGGCACAGATCGTTGATGTATTTCATTCCGCCAGTGGGCCGGTCGCGGCGCGTCAAGAGGTGCAGCAGCGCGCGAAAAGATGGTTCGATCCCGCGCTGGTTCAGCTGTTTGAGCAAGTATCTAACAATGATACCTTCTGGCAAACACTGGCGTCACCGACGTTAGAGCAGCAGGTGTTTGCGTTGTTAGCCGGTGAGGGCGAGCGGCCGTTAGATGAAGATTATTTGGATGAGATCGCCGCCGCCTTTGGTCAGGTGGTTGACTCGAAAAGCCCGTACACCGCCGGCCATAGCGGCCGAGTGGCGCTGTATACCGATATGCTGGCGCAGGAGCTGGGTTTATCACCAGAACGGCGGCGTTGGCTGAAGCGGGGTGCCTTATTGCATGATGTGGGCAAGCTGGGTGTGAGTAATACGATTTTGGATAAACCCGGCAAACTGAATGCCGAGGAATGGGCGGCGGTACAGCGGCATGCCGAATTTACCGAAAACATTTTACGCCGGATTTCGGCCTTTGCCGAGCTGGCGCTTGTGGCGGGTGCTCATCATGAACGGCTGGATGGCAAAGGTTATCCGAAAGGGCTGAAAGCCGAGCAGATCGCGCTGGAAACCCGCATCATTACTACGGCAGATATCTTTGATGCGATCACCGCGGTCCGACTGTATCGTGGCGCGATCCCCATTCCGAAAACCCTCGATATCATGGCGGAAACGCTGGGCACCGCGATTGATGCCGACTGTTTTGCTGCGCTCAATCGGGTGATTGAACGTCTGGAATTGCCGGTGCCACAGCCAGCGTAAAGCGTTCTAATCGTGCCAGTGCCAGATCGAAATCAAACGCCTGTAGATGATTATTGATCTGCTGTAATTCCGCCAGCGGGATCAGGGCCTGTAAACCCGGTTCCAGCTGGGCGTAGAGATCTAACGCACCGCAATCATTATCGCCAATCAGCTTCCGCAGTGTTGCCAATGCTTCGTCAGTGACGCGTTGTAAATGCTGGGTGGTGGTAGCCAACTGCAGATCATGCGGAATGATTTGCGTGTTGATCTGGCGGCAGAGTTGCTGCAATGCGCTATCCAGCTGATTGGTCATCACCAGTAAACCCGCGATGTCAGAGGAATGACTCAGTGCTTTTTCCAGCTGTGCAGCCAGATCGGATACCGCCATTGCGCCGATATTGGCGGCCACCCCTTTCAGGCCATGGGCCAATGGTTTGGCAATGGTCGGCTGTTGTTGCGCCAGTAAATCGCGGATGCGGGCAGGAATACCGCCTTGTTCATGGCAAAATTGCTGTAATAACTGCAGGTAAAGGGTTTGGTTGCCATTAACCCGCTGTAATGCGGTTTGGCTATCCAGTCCATCCAGCTGTAGCTGCAGGTGTGAATTATTGGATGCATTTTGTCGACTACCGCTCAGATTGTGAACCAGATAGTGGCTCAGCAGTTTATAGAACAACTGTGGATCAATCGGTTTTGCAATATGGTCATTCATACCTTCGGCCAGACAACGTTCGCGTTCATCCTGCAGGGCGTGTGCGGTCATGGCGATGATCGGGAGTTGTTGAAAACGGGCATCGGCGCGGATCGCCAGCGTGGCTTCATGGCCATCTAAGCCCGGCATCTGCAGATCCATAAACACCAGATCGTAATGCGTTGGCTCATGAGAAAACAGTAACGACATCGCTTCATGGCCATTGGCGGCTACGTCGGTGTGAATACCGCTGGCGAGCATCATTTCGACGGCAATTTGCTGATTGATCGGATTATCTTCCGCCAGCAGCACTTTGGCTTGCCGGAATTGCGGTAAGACCAGATGCTCGAATACGGCCATGGTTTCACCTTGCGGTGGGGCAAACAGCCGCATCAGACAATCCACCACCTGCGACTGGCTGATGGGTTTAGTTAGGAAACCTTCAAAACCGACGGCTTTGGCTTCCTGCTGAATATCGTCATAACTAAACGCCGTAACCAGCACCATGCGGGGTGGTAACGGTAATTCACGTGCGTGTTGTGCTAGCTCAATGCCATTCATTTCCGGCATCTGCCAATCGGTCATCAGCAGGTGAAATGGTGTACCTTCCTGATTGGCTTGCTGCAAGCGTAACCATGCTTGATTAGCACTGGTCACCGCTTCGGCATGCAGCGGTAATTGCTGTAATGCCGCAAGCAAAATATCACAGGCTACCGCATTGTCATCGACCACCAAAACCCGCAGTCCGGTGATCGCACCGGGGATCAGCCGGCGTTTTTCGTTCATGATCTGATTAGCGGTCAGTTGGATGGCAAACGAAAACTCACTGCCGACATCCGGTTCACTTTTTACTTGGATGGTGCCACCCATTTGCTCGACTAAATGGCGGGCAATAGTCAGGCCCAGCCCAGTGCCACCAAAGCGGCGGGTGGTCGAACCATCGGCTTGCGTAAAGGCTTGAAACAGGCGGCTGGTTTGTTCCGGCGTCATGCCAATACCGGTATCGCGAATGGTAAATTGCAACGTCAGCTGGTCGTCATCACGCGCTTGCTGACGCACCTGCAAATGCACATAACCCTGTTCGGTAAATTTCACCGCGTTACTGACCAGATTGATTAAGATCTGACCCAGCCGTAACGGGTCACCAAACAGGCTGCGTGGAATATCCGGCGCGATATCAAACAGCAGCTCCAGCCCTTTTTCATTCGCCCGTTGTGAAGACATGACCGACAGATTGGCTAATACATCGTCGAGATTAAAGGCGATATGTTCCAGTTTCAGCTGATTGGCTTCAATTTTGGAGACATCCAGAATGTCATTGATGATGCCCAGTAACGACGTACCAGCCTGATGAATCTTATTCAGATAGTCGCGCTGTTTTGCGGAAAGTTCCGTTTTCAGCGCCAGATACGCCAGCCCGATCACCGCATTCATCGGCGTGCGGATTT
>JAYSBB010000043.1:0-17324 GCA_041915645.1 Tolumonas sp. | reverse complement strand
CTGTTTTATCTTTACTCTTGCATCCGTAGCTCAGCTGGATAGAGTACTCGGCTACGAACCGAGTGGTCAGAGGTTCGAATCCTCTCGGATGCACCATTTTCTATACCTGTTTTACCTTACTCTTGCATCCGTAGCTCAGCTGGATAGAGTACTCGGCTACGAACCGAGTGGTCAGAGGTTCGAATCCTCTCGGATGCACCATTTTCTTCCCCTGTTTTATCTTTACTCTTGCATCCGTAGCTCAGCTGGATAGAGTACTCGGCTACGAACCGAGTGGTCAGAGGTTCGAATCCTCTCGGATGCACCATTTCCCGTTTTATCTGTTATATCCTACTTTCCTCTGTTTCCCTGTCGGCTAAAAAGTCCGATAATGTATTTGTTATTTTGCTTGGTATCGAGTTTATGCCCGCCACGTCATCGAATAAAAAAGATCAGAATGTAGAACAACTCAAGTTGCCGCCACACTCTTTCGAAGCGGAGCAATCGGTGCTGGGCGGTCTATTATTAGATAATCAGGCTTGGGACCGGGTCAGTGAGCGGGTGGTTGAACAGGATTTTTATAGCCGGCCGCACCGTCTGATTTTTCAATCAATGAGCCACTTGGTTGAAAAAGGCAGACCAATCGATTTGATCACCTTGCAAGAAGAGCTGGAACAACATGAACAGCTGGATGCGGTTGGTGGTTTTGCTTACCTCGTAGAAATCGCTCGTATAACACCGAGTGCGGCCAATATCAGTGCCTATGCGGATATCGTGCGTGAACGCGCGGTAGTGCGGGAAATGATTTCGGTTGCGCATGAGATTGCTGAATCTGGTTATGATACGCAAGGGCGTGATGCAGCGGATCTGCTCGATCTGGCGGAAACCAAAGTATTTAAAATCGCGGAACAGCGCTCCAGCAGTTCGGAAGGACCGCAACCGCTGAAGGTGCTATTGGAAAAAACCGTCGATAAGATTGAAGCGTTGTTTCATAAGCCACACAATGGTATCACTGGCGTTTCCAGCGGTTACACTGACCTGGATAAAATGACCACCGGTTTTCAACCTTCGGATCTGATTATCGTTGCCGCGCGTCCTTCCATGGGCAAAACGACATTTGCGATGAACCTGTGTGAACACGCAGCCCTCACCAGTGATAAACCCGTTTTAATTTTTTCTCTGGAAATGCCTTCCGAACAGATCATTATGAGAATGCTGGCCTCTTTGGGCCGCATTGAGCAAGGTCGTGTGCGTACCGGTCAATTGGATGACGATGATTGGGGACGGCTGTCATCAACGATGGGATTATTGCTGGAAAAAGGGCAACTGTATATTGACGATGCATCCGCACTGACTCCCACCGAAGTACGCTCGCGAGCTCGCCGTGTGGCACGTGAACATGGCGGTCTGAGTATGATCATGATCGACTACCTGCAATTGATGCGCGTACCGTCGCTTAGTGAAAACCGTACGCTGGAAATTGCTGAGATCTCGCGTTCATTAAAAGCCTTGGCGAAAGAACTGCAAATTCCGGTCATTGCCTTATCGCAGCTAAACCGTAGCCTTGAGCAACGAGCAGACAAACGCCCGGTAAACTCCGATCTGCGTGAATCCGGCTCTATCGAGCAGGATGCCGACTTGATCATGTTTATTTACCGCGACGAAGTTTATCACGATGACAGTGCAGAAAAGGGCATTGCCGAAATCATCATCGGGAAACAGCGTAATGGCCCGATCGGTAAGGTGCGTCTGACCTTTCAGGGGCAGTATTCCCGTTTCGACAATTATGCCGGCCCCGCGTTTAACGACGATTATTAAGGATTATTCATGAAGGGTGCAACGGCGCAGATTGATTCTCAGGCATTACAACACAATCTTGCGGTAGTCCGATCTCAGATCCCGGCGAACACGAAAGTGGTCGCCGTAGTCAAAGCGAATGCTTACGGCCACGGTTTGGTGCAAGTGGCGAAAACCTTGTCTTCTGCCGATGCCTATGCAGTGGCTCGTTTGGAAGAAGCTCTGATCTTGCGTTCCAGCGGGATCGTGAAACCTATCATTATGCTGGAAGGTTTTTTCAGTGCCGATGACCTGCCTGTGTTGGCCGCGAATAATCTGCAAACCGCGGTGCACACCGAAGAACAACTGCAAGCATTGGAACAAATGACGTTGCCAAACCCGGTGACCGTTTGGGTAAAACTGGATACCGGTATGCATCGGTTGGGTGTTCGCCCGGAAGAGGTGGAGGCATTCTGTGCTCGGTTGGCAAAATGTAAAAATGTAGTGCAGCCCTTTAATTTTATTACTCATTTCAGCTGTGCCGATGAGTTGGATAATCTGGCCACTGCAAAACAGATTGAGCTGTTTAATCAACTGACCAAGAATTATCCGGGGCAACGTTCATTAGCCAGTTCTGCTGGGATCATGGAATGGCATGACGCGCATGCAGATTGGATCCGGCCTGGCATCATGTTGTATGGCGCGTCACCGTTTGAAGGGAAAACCGGTATTGACCATGGTCTACGCCCCGTGATGACGGTGAAAACCAATTTGATTGCGGTACGGGTGTTAAAACAAGGCGAACCGGTCGGTTATGGTGCGAAGTGGGTGTCGCCACGTGATACCAAAATTGGCGTGGTGGCTATCGGCTATGGAGATGGTTACCCGCGGATGGCGCCAAGTGGCGTACCAGTGTTGGTGAATGGCCGAATTGTTCCTTTAGTCGGTCGCGTCTCGATGGATATGTTGACCGTAGATCTGGGTCCAGATGCGGTTGATCAAGTCGGTGATGATGTCACATTGTGGGGGGAGGGGTTGGCGGTTGAAACCGTTGCTGAAGCCATAGGAACCATTCCCTATGAGTTGATCACCAAGCTGACACCACGTGTGATAATGGAATACAAATGACCCAATAAAAACGCCGACAAACAAGTCGGCGTTTTTATTGGTATGAAAGCGATATTAAAGCGCGGGCAGGCTTGGTGTTGATTCATCCGCTTTTTCTTCAACCGGATCTTGCTGCCATTTCACTGTGCCTGGTGTCCAGTAGAAGTAAAACCAAGGCTGCTCAGTTTTCCACTGTGGAAAGATGATTTCCAGGCTGTTTTGTTCCTCTTTGTAAATAGAGGTCTCCAGATTAATCTTGGAGCAGACTAACATGGCAATGAAGGCTACGAATGCCCAAAAGAACAGTTTTGAAAACATACAACATCCTCTGTCGCTGTCAGCGAAAAATCACTCAAAACAGATCTCAATAGTTGCGTTACCGAATTCACATTCAAACGGCATCAGGATCTTTGGCGCATTACCTTTGTGGCTGATGGTGTGGTTAGCACCAGAAACTACAATTGGTGTCGCCATATCAAAATCATAGCCTTTTTCACCCAGAATACGCTTGGCGCCGCCTGTTACCATGTTGGTAATTTCACCCACCATGTCGGTTACTTCTTCATTGATAGAACTCGGTGCCTCACCAAGCATTCTGCGCATTACTTCGAGAGCTAAAGCTTTATCAAAAGTAATGGAAAATGAACCCTTAGTTTGTGGGCCTACCATGCCGATCAGGCCGGAAACGTCACCACGAGCAACATCATCACTTTTTTTCCGGGGTGCGCCCGGTTTTAGTTCGAGTTGAGCCATAGTGCTCATCACATTCATTAACGATAACAGAAACGGATTAACAAATTCTGCGCGCATCTTATGGATATTCCTCTTGCTGACACGTCTCTGTAAAATATATTGATATAACAGAAAAAATAACGTGTTCGATTATTTTGTTTTTTGGTGCAATTGCAGTGATAAAGATAGCATCCCTATAGCTAAACTCTAACATACCCGTTGCCAAGCGGTAGTTGGTGATACGATTATTTCTCATAGATGTTAAATTAACGCGGTATTTTTAAGCTTTTTTTGTGGTATGCAGTCGATTGTTGCAATGCCATAAATCTCACGTACCATATTCTGCCTTTTAGCTTATACAGGTTATTGCAGGCATGTTCAGTCCGGCCCCATCGCTTGATAGCGTTTCAGCTTATTCTCTTAATCGTTTCTCCATCGCACCAATGCTGGACTGGACTGATCGACATTGCCGTTATTTTCACCGTTTATTGACTAAGAATACCTTACTCTATACCGAGATGGTCACCACAGGGGCGATCCTGTTTGGTAAAGGTGAGTATCTGCAATATAGCCTGGAAGAACATCCGTTGTCGTTGCAACTGGGTGGTTCTGATCCTACCGATTTAGCGCGTTGTGCCAAAATTGCGGAAGCGCGTGGTTATGATGAAATTAATCTGAATGTGGGTTGCCCATCGGACCGCGTGCAAAATGGTCGCTTTGGCGCTTGTCTGATGGCCTCTGCGCAGCTGGTTGCTGATTGTGTTGATGCGATGCGGGCGGAAGTGAATATTCCGGTGACGGTGAAAACCCGTATTGGCATTGATGACTTCGATTCCTATGAATTTCTGTGCAATTTTATTGAAACCGTGCAAGGTTCGGGTTGCGATACTTTTGTGGTGCATGCGCGTAAGGCATGGCTAAGTGGCTTAAGCCCGAAAGAAAACCGTGAAATTCCACCGCTGGATTATGAGCGGGTGTATCAGCTGAAGCGTGATTATCCGCATCTGACGATTGCCATTAATGGTGGTGTTACCGATCTACAGCAAGCTAAACAGCATCTGCAATACGTTGATGGTGTGATGGTAGGGCGTGAAGCATATCAAAATCCCTATATGCTGGCGCAAGTGGATGCGGAATTATTTGCGGATCATCATCCGGTACTATCTCGTCATGAAGTTGTTATGCAGATGCTGCCGTATATTGATGCTCATTTAAGCAGTGGTGCAGGCACGTTGTCGCACATTACCCGACATATGTTGGGCTTGTTCCAAGGGGTGCCGGGGGCTCGCGCCTGGCGTCGCCATCTTAGCGAAAATGCGCCGCGTAAAGGTGCTGATACGTCGGTGGTGCTGGCAGCCTTAAAACATGTGCAGGAATGTGATCTTTCTGACTAAATAATAACCATAATCATCTATAGTCAAGAGACCTGTCTATCCGGAGGTCTCATGGTGTCATATTCATTGGCGGAAGAATTTCCCGATCTGAGTGATCGTTTTACACGATTAAGTCATGCAGATCCTGAATTTGCAGCACAGCTGGCTTCATTTTATGCGGTAGATGCGCAGATCATGACGCTGAGCGGCGGTGATGCTTCGGGCGTTTTGACCGACTTAACTACACAACGATTGCGTCTGAAAGAGTCACTATACCGACAGTTATTGAACAAATGATCACATTATCGATATGTGATCTCTATCCCTCTTTATGCATGTCTCACTGGAATCCGGAAGAGAAACGATCTGACACTGCAATTTATTAGAATTGATTGTTAGATTTATTCATCTGGGGC
The DNA here is from genome assembly GCA_041915645.1 of Tolumonas sp. GTDB lineage: Bacteria > Pseudomonadota > Gammaproteobacteria > Enterobacterales > Aeromonadaceae > Tolumonas. Next base: position 11,941 of record JAYSBB010000043.1, on the reverse strand, counting down.
GAACATGAACTTGCGTGGCGTAGTTTTTGATTTTAATGGCGTATTGCTGTGGGATACGCATTTGCATGAACAAGCATGGCAGCTGTTTTCTGAACGGCTGCGTGGCAAAGCATTTACACATGAAGAGATGGATCGGCATGTGCATGGCCGGAATAATCGCCACACTTTAACTTATCTATCGGGACATGAATTAACGCCAATCGAACTCAACTCATTGATAGAACAAAAAGAACATACCTATCATGAGCTGGCGATTGCGGCGGGCAAAGATTACTGCTTTTCACCGGGTGCCGTTGCGCTGTTAGAGCAACTGCAACAGCGTCAGATCCCGTTCACCATCGCTACCGCTTCCCCCAAATTAAACGTTGATTTTTATTATCAGCAGCTGGATTTAGCGCGGTGGTTTGATCCGGCAAAATTGGTTTTTGATGACGGTTCACGTCCAGGAAAACCTGATCCGGCGTTATTTTTGGCCGCAGCGGCGCAAATTAACGTGCCATTTACGGAATGTTTACTGATTGAAGATTCATTATCTGGCTTGGAAGCGGCAAGGCGTGGTGGTGCAGGTTACATTGTGGCGCTCGGCCCGCAGGAAAAACATGCGTCATTAAGTTCAGTTGTAGGTGTGCATCAGGTTATTGCACGGTTGGATGAGTTGGACGTTGCAGCTCTGTTTGGTTAACAGACTAAGCAGGCCAGAAGATGACTGGCCTGCGGTTTAACTTAATTATAAGTAACGAGCGCGCTTACGGTTTTGTTGCCAGAGTGCGATGACAAGCCCCGCAATACAAAAAACAATCAGCGGCAGAGAGCCCCAACGGGTATAAGGGGTGACGCCAGTGGTCGGCGCCACATCGGCACGCAGCACCTTCTGTTCAAACTGTGGCAGCATGCCAATCGTTTTGCCTTGATGATCGAACACCACGGTGACGCCACTATTGGTGGCGCGGACGACCGGTTTACCAAACTCTATTGCGCGCATTCGGGCGATTTCCATGTGTTGCCACGGGCCGCCCGAGGTGCCGAACCAGCTGTCATTCGACACGTTGACAATAAATTGCGTGTCTTCATGAATATTCTGACGTAACTCATCAGAGTATTCCATTTCATAACAGATGGAAGTCGCAAACTTATAGCCGCCGGCTAACAGGTTGTCCTGTACGGCATCACCACGAGAAAATGATGACATTGGCAGGTCAAAAAATGGCGCGATAGGGCGTAATAAATCGCCAAATGGCACAAACTCACCGATCGGTAATAGATGGTGTTTATACCAGCGATTACCTTGACCATATTGATAACTTAGCTTGCCTTTCTTATCCATCAGGCCGGTTGCTACCACACCGTTATAATAGCGATCCTGCGACTGATCATAATATTGAATGCCAGTAATGAAGCCGGCTTTCTGACTGCGCATGGCATCATCCATGTTGGTCATGAATTCACGCATGTCATTTTCCAGTGCCGGAACGGCAGATTCCGGCCAGATGATAATATCGGCACCTTTGCTTTCGCGGGTCAGATCAATATAGCGAAGTAGCGTTGGCTTGATGAAGTTAGGGTCCCATTTCGATGATTGTGGAATGTTGCCTTGTGCGAGCGCAAAGTTGACTGGCTTGCCGGGTTGCGTCCAGACTTTTTGTTGCAGACCGTAACCGGTGACGAACAGCAAGGGCGGCAGAAGTAGCCATAAAATTCGGCGTTGTTGCCAGCATAACAGACACGCGGCTGCACACCACACCACGGCCAGCGTGACGCTCTGTACACCAAACAAAGGGGCAAACCCAGCTAGCCAGTTGTCGACCTGCGAATAACCCAGCCACATCCACGGGAAACCGGTCATCACATGACCCATGCTCCAGTCACTGATCAACCACAACGCCGGAAATGCCAATAACAGACGGGTAGCTCCCGCTTTGGGAAAGAAGCGGTTGAGAAGTGCCGCAGCGATAGCGGGGTATAAAGAAAGATAAGCGCAGAGGATGGCGACCAGCACAAACGCAACAGGCAGGGATATTCCCCCAAATTGCGTCATGCTGACGTGGATCCACCAAAGGCTGGGCAGATTCATCGCCATGGCAAACAACCAAGTCAGGCGAAATGCCCGGCCAGCGGTTTGCTGATGTAGTGAGGCCAATAAACCGAACATAGCCACAAATGCCAATGGCCACCAATTCAATGGTGCAAAGGCTGCACCACAGAGCAAACCAGACAGCAACGCGCCCCAGAGAGCGCGTTGTGACGAAGGGCGATTAAACCCGTCAGAATTATTCCACTTCATTATTAGATCGCTGTTCAGGAATGGTCACTTGTAATTGGATCAGGCGGCGACGATCAACCTGTAGGATCTTGAAGACAAACCCTGACAGCTCGATGCTATCGCCTCGTTTTGGTAGATGGCCAAAACCGTGCATGACGATGCCGCCAATGGTGTCGACGTCATCGTCGCTAAAATGGCTACCGAAATGCTCGTTGAATTCTTCGATTGGCGTCAACGCATTGAGTGTAAAACGGCGTTCATCCAGCGCACGGATCGAGGGTTGATCGGTCGAGAGCTCATCGTACTCGTCTTCGATCTCACCCACGATCAGTTCCAGAATATCTTCGATCGTTACCAGACCGGAGACACTGCCAAACTCATCGACCACGATTGCCATATGATAGCGTTGTTGTTGAAACTCTTTTAACAGTCGATCGACGCGTTTACTTTCCGGCACCACCACCGCAGGGCGCAGCGTTTTTTCGAAATCAAACTGTTCCGCGGTTAAGCCAAAACCATATGGCAGCAGATCTTTCGCCAGCAAAATGCCATCGACATGATCTTTATCGTCACTGATCACCGGAAAACGGGAGTGCGCTGAGCGGATGATCATCGGCAAAAAGGCAGATACCGGCTGATCACGACGAATGGTAATCATTTGTGTGCGGGGGATCATGATATCGCGCACACGCAGTTCGGAGACTTCCAGCACGCCCTCGATCATCTCTTTAGTATCTTCATCGATGACGTCGCGTTCTTCCGCATCCTGTATTACTTCAACCAGATCGTTACGATCTTTCGGCTCACCCTGAAACAGATGGCTTAAGCGTTCCAGCCATTTTTTTCGCGGTGAACCGTGACTACTGTGAGGGTGCTCATCACTCATGATGTCATAAATCCTTAAATTTCATCATCTTTATAAGGGTCAGGAAAATTCAGCGCTTGCATGAACTCTTTTTCCAGCGCTTCCATCTCTTCGGCTTCAGTATCTTCTATATGGTCATAACCGAGTAAATGCAAGCTGCCATGGATAACCATGTGGGCCCAGTGTGATTCCAGTGTTTTTTGTTGCTCGCTGGCTTCTTGTTCTACCACTTGTCGACAAATGATCAAATCACCTAACAGCGGAAAATCTTCCACGCCGGGCGGGCATTCGAAGGGAAACGACAGCACATTGGTCGGTTTATCTTTACCACGGTAGGTGAGGTTCAGCGCGTTGCTTTCAGCTTCATCGACAATGCGGATCGTCACTTCCGCTTCTTGCTGAAACGGTAAAATGGCGGTATCCAGCCACTGCTGAAATTGTGCTTCTGATGGCAAGCCGCGGCTGTCAGCACAAGCTAACTGCAGATCAAGCGTGATGCTCATGACGATGATTCCTCGTGCGGCGCTGCTTTGCCTTCCGCGATTATTTTTTGTTGTTCAAATTTTTCGTAAGCCTGCACGATACGTGCGACAACAGGATGACGAACCACATCCGTGGCTTGGAAAAAGTTAAACGACAATCCATCGACACCATTTAGCACTTCGATCGAGTGTCGCAGACCCGATTTAACGTTGCGCGGCAAGTCGATCTGGGTGATATCACCGGTGATCACGGCGCGGGAGTTAAAGCCGATGCGGGTCAGGAACATCTTCATCTGTTCGACCGTGGTGTTCTGCCCTTCATCGAGAATGATAAAGGCGTCATTCAGCGTACGGCCACGCATGTACGCCAACGGCGCGATCTCAATGATGTTGCGCTCGATCAGTTTTTCAACCCGCTCGAAGCCCAGCATCTCAAACAGCGCATCGTAAAGCGGACGCAAATACGGGTCGACCTTCTGACTCAAATCGCCAGGCAGGAAACCTAGTTTTTCACCGGCTTCGACAGCGGGGCGGGTGAGCAGAATACGGCGCACTTCCTGACGTTCCAGTGCATCGACGGCGGCAGCCACGGCTAAATACGTTTTACCGGTACCCGCAGGGCCAATACCAAAGGTAATGTCATGCGCGACAATATTATTAACGTATTGCGCCTGATTCGGCGAACGTGGTTTCACCATGCCACGTTTGGTTTTGATATTGACTTCTTTACCATACGGGATGGCATTCGGCGTTTCATTGTCGTCGCTTTGTTCCAGCATATGACACTGCTGGATCGCCAGATGCACTTGATCCGGCGTCAGATCGACCACTTTCTGCCCGCGCACAGGTTGCGTTTCCACATACAGCTGTTTCAGCAGATCCGCGACCACTTGTGCAATAGCGCCTTTACCCACAATCTGGAAATGGTTGTTGCGATAGATGATTTCCACACCCATGCGACGTTCAATCTGCTTGATGTTGTCATCAAACGGGCCGCATAAACTGGCCAGACGTTGGCTATCGGCGGGCTCTAAATGAAGGTCGAGAGTGGCAATGTGTCGGCTCAAGGTATTCCTCGTTATAAAACAGGCCGTCATACGACGGCCAGAGAATCAGTGATTATGGGCGGAACTGGGCAACACCCAATTCATCGGCAACACCATCGGGGCGGCGACTTAAAATCTCTGCCGGCTTGATTTGATGACGCAGATCCATCTCAGCTTCAGTGCGAACAATCTCGCCACGCAGCGAATGCGGGCGCGCTTCGGTAATGCGCACATCCACAAACTGACCAATCAGACGAGCATCACCTTCGAAATTCACCACGCGGTTATTTTCGGTGCGGCCACGCAGTTCCATGATGTTCTGGCTGGATGGGCCTTCGACCAGAATGCGCTGAATAGAGTCATGCATCTGGCGGCTGTATTGCATCGCCTGATTGTTGATGGTTTGCTGCAAGTGATACAGACGCTCTTTTTTCACTTCCAGCGGCGTATCGTCGGGCATATCGGCAGCTGGTGTACCAGGGCGCGCACTAAAGATGAAGCTGTAGCTGGTGTCGAACTGTACTTCTTCAATCAATTTCATGGTTTTGGCGAAATCGTCATCGGTTTCACCGGGGAAACCTACGATAAAGTCCGAACTGATCAGAATGTCTGGGCGCACGGCTTTCAGCTTGCGGATCTTCGATTTGTATTCCAACGCGGTATGCGGGCGTTTCATCATCGACAGGATCTTGTCGGAACCGCTTTGTACCGGCAGATGCAGGAAACTCACCAGTTCAGGCGTGTCTTGATACACGTCGATAATGTCGTCGGTGAATTCGATCGGGTGGCTGGTGGTGTAACGAATACGGTCGATGCCATCAATCGCTGCCACCATACGCAACAACTGAGCAAAGCTGCAGATGCTGCCATCGTGGTTGGCACCGCGATACGCATTCACGTTTTGCCCCAGCAGATTCACTTCACGCACGCCTTGTTCCGCCAGTTGTGCAATTTCATACAGCACATCATCCAGCGGACGGCTGACTTCTTCACCACGGGTATAAGGCACCACGCAGTAAGTACAATATTTAGAACAACCTTCCATGATGGAAACATAGGCCGTCGGGCCTTCAGCACGCGGCTCTGGCAAGTTGTCGAATTTCTCGATTTCCGGGAATGACACGTCGACCTGTGCGCCGTGACCTTCTTTCACTTGCTTGATCATATTCGGCAGGCGGTGCAGCGTTTGCGGGCCAAACACCACATCAACATTCGGTGCGCGTGCGCGGATCGCTTTGCCTTCTTGGGACGCCACGCAACCGCCGACTGCGATCACCAGCTCCGGATTTTTCTTTTTCAGTTCTTTCCAGCGTCCTAACTGGTGGAACAGTTTTTCTTGCGCTTTTTCGCGAATAGAACAGGTATTTAATACCAGCAGGTCAGCTTCTTCCGGAAGCTCGGTGGTTTCATAACCCAGTGAACTGGTCAACAAATCTACCATTTTGGCCGAGTCGTACTCGTTCATCTGGCAGCCCCAGGTTTTGATATGCAGTTTCTTGCTCATGGATTGTTAGCTGACTCACTATTAACAAAGACGCAGTATTCTACTTGGTTAGTCAGGTACTGACTATATTTGCAGCTTTAACCTGACCAGAATTCACATCTTTCCTGTCGATCAAGCGTGGGAATCCCTGCGTCGGCTAGTTATCAGCGCGCCGACTTTCCTCTATAATACCCGGTCTTTTGTGGATCAATCGTAGGTTTAGCATTATGCCAATGTATCAGTACGAGTGTACTCATTGTGGTCATCAGCTTGCGAAATTGCAGAAAATGTCTGATGCACCGCTGGTGGATTGTCCGGCTTGCTCTCAGGCCGCACTGAAAAAACTGCTGTCCGCACCCGGATTTCGTCTGAAAGGCGGTGGCTGGTATGAAACAGATTTCAAAACCGGCACCAAAAAGAATCTGGCAAGTTGCGACTCAGCACAAGGCGGATGCGCGAGCTGTCCGGCTGCTGGCGAATAATTAAATGAATCTCCGGAATGCCGGATATATAAATTCAGTAAAGGAATAAATCATGCGTAGCATTTACTGTGGTCAGGTGACAAGTAGCCATGTCGATCAGACTGTAACCCTGTGTGGTTGGGTTCATCGCCGTCGCGATTTGGGCGGGCTGATTTTTATCGACATGCGTGACCGCGAAGGCATCATTCAGGTGTTTTTCGATCCGGATCAGCCGGAAGCATTCGCACTGGCATCAGAACTGCGTAATGAATTCTGTATTCGTGTCACTGGTACAGTACGCGCGCGCCCAGAAAGCCAGATCAACAAAGATATGGCGACTGGTGAAGTCGAAGTGTTCGCGCATGGTTTAGAGATCATCAACCGTTCCGAAGCGTTACCGCTGGATTTCAATCAGACCAACACCGAAGAACAGCGTCTGAAATACCGTTATCTGGATCTGCGTCGCCCGGAAATGGCTGCCTCACTGAAAACCCGTGCCCGCATCACCAGCTTTGTGCGCCGTTATATGGATGAGCATGGTTTCCTCGATATCGAAACGCCAATGCTGACCAAAGCGACACCGGAAGGTGCGCGTGACTATCTGGTGCCAAGCCGTGTACATAAAGGCAAATTCTACGCATTGCCACAATCACCACAGCTGTTTAAACAGCTGCTGATGATGTCTGGTTTTGATCGCTACTATCAGATCGTGAAATGCTTCCGTGATGAAGATCTGCGTGCTGACCGTCAGCCAGAATTCACCCAGATCGACGTGGAAACCTCATTCCTGAACGCCGACCAAGTGCGTGAACTGATGGAAAACATGATCCGTGGTCTGTGGCAGAACGTGATTGGCGTTGATTTGGGCCAGTTCCCAATCATGACCTTTGACGAAGCGATGCGTCGTTACGGTTCTGATAAGCCTGATCTGCGTAACCCGATGGAAATGGTCGATGTCGCTGACCTGCTGAAAGAAGTGGCGTTTGCGGTGTTTGCCGGCCCGGCGAATGATCCGAAAGGTCGTGTGGCTGCTCTGCGTGTACCGGGCGGTGCCCAGTTGTCACGCAAACAGATCGACGAATACACCCAATTCGTGGCGATTTATGGCGCGAAAGGTCTGGCATGGATGAAAGTCAATCAGGCGGCAAATGGTCTGGAAGGCGTGCAATCGCCCGTGGCTAAGTTCCTGAACGACGAGATCGTGCGTGAAATTCTGCGCCGCACTGGCGCACAAGACGGCGATATCATCTTCTTCGGTGCTGACAGCAAAAAAGTGGTGTGTGACGCGATTGGTGCACTGCGTCTGAAACTGGGTCGCGATCTGGATCTGGTGGAAAACTGCTGGAAACCATTGTGGGTCGTTGATTTCCCAATGTTTGAAGAAGATGGTGAAGGTGGCGTCACCGCGATGCATCACCCATTCACCGCACCGAAAGATTTCACGCCGGAACAACTGGAAGCAGATCCATTAGCCGCATATGCCAACGCTTATGACATGGTGATCAATGGCTACGAAGTGGGTGGTGGTTCCGTGCGTATTCACCGTAATGACATGCAACAGACGGTATTCCGTGCAATCGGCATCAGCGAAGCAGAACAAAAAGAGAAATTCGGCTTCCTGCTTGATGCTCTGAAATTTGGTACACCGCCGCATGCCGGTCTGGCTTTTGGTCTCGATCGTCTGACCATGCTGTTGATTGGCAGCGACAATATTCGTGACGTGATTGCGTTCCCGAAAACCACCGCAGCTGCTTGTTTGATGACCGATGCGCCAAGTTTTGCAAACCAGCAACAACTGGGTGAACTGGCCATTCAAACCACGGTGAAAGCTGCCGAATAAGTTTTTGTTTTTCGGGTAACGCGGCTTTTGTGACGGGAATGCTACTGTCACCACGTTACCCGCTGATTTTAGCTGATAGATTCAGCGTTAATTTTTATCGGGAGAGAGTTATGGCAGGTCACAGTAAGTGGGCCAACATTAAACACCGCAAAGCAGCGCAAGATGCGAAACGCGGTAAAATGTTTACTAAAATGATCCGTGAAATTACCACGGCAGCACGTCTGGGTGGCCCGGATGCGGGTTCTAACCCACGTCTGCGTGCAGCGGTTGCTGCGGCACTGTCTATCAACATGACTCGTGACACTGTTGATCGTGCGATCAAACGTGGTGCGGGTGGTGACGATGGCGTTGAATTAGAAACCTTAGTGTATGAAGGTTACGGCCCGGCGGGCACTGCTGTGATGGTTGAATGTATGACTGACAACCGTAACCGTACGGTGGCTGGTGTGCGTCATGCGTTCAGTAAGAGCGGTGGTGCGTTGGGTACTGACGGCTCAGTGGCTTATCTGTTTACCAAAAAAGGCATTATCTCTTTTGCCAACGCCGATGAAGATGCCTTGATGGAAGCCGCGCTGGAAGCGGGTGCTGATGACGTTGAAACCAATGATGATGGTTCTATCGACGTTTATACCTCGCCATTTGATTTTGGTACTGTATTGGATGCATTAGAAGCTGCTGGTTTCAAGCCAGACAATGCCAATGTCAGCATGATCCCAAGTACTGAAGTTGATCTGAGCGTGGAAGATGCACCAAAACTGATGAAGTTGGTGGATATGTTGGAAGATCTGGACGACGTACAAGAGGTTTATCACAACGGTACGATGTCAGATGAAGTTGCTGCTGCACTGGAATAATAATCCGGCATTAGTTTGATAAGGGAGCTTCGGCTCCCTTTTTTGTCAGTGCAGTATTTGTTAGCGTGATTTTTTACGCACGTGGTAGGCTGCGCCTGTTTCCTTCTTCATTATTATATAAGTGTTGGTATGACAATCATTCTGGGTATCGATCCGGGGTCGCGCATTACCGGTTATGGCGTGATCCGACAACAGGCTGGCAAGGTGGAATATCTGGGGTCTGGTTGCATCCGTACCAGTGGCGAGCAATTGTCGGATAAATTGAAACAAATTTACGACGGTATTAGTGAAATTATTCTGCAATTCAAACCTGATCTCTTTGCCATCGAGCAGGTCTTTATGGCGAAAAACCCCGATTCTGCACTCAAGCTCGGGCAGGCGAGGGGCTGTGCCATCGTTGCGGCTGTTAATGCTGGCTTGCCGGTCGCCGAATATGCTGCTCGTCAGGTTAAACAATCGGTTGTTGGCACTGGGGCTGCGGATAAAGAACAGGTGCAGCACATGGTGAAACAGTTGCTGAAATTGCCTGCTTGCCCACAAGCGGATGCGGCCGATGCTTTAGCGGTGGCGCTTTGCCATACCCACACGCAACAAAGTCTGATCCGCATGGCGGGTAAAGTGCAGGGCACTGTGCGTGGGCGCCTGCGATAATCCACCGAATAACTGGATGTTCATCCAGTTATTTATTATGCTAACGCGATAATTATATCGAAGGAGCAAGCGCGTGATTGGCAGACTGCATGGCATCATTATCGAAAAATCGCCTCCGGAAATTTTGCTGGATGTTGGTGGTGTGGGTTATGAACTCCAATTGCCGATGACTTGCTTCTACGAGCTACCAGCGATCGGGCAGGAAGCCACCATTATTACCCACTTTGTGGTGCGTGAAGATGCGCAGCTGCTGTATGGTTTTAATACCAAGCAGGAACGTACGCTGTTCCGTGAGTTGCTGAAAGCCAATGGTGTTGGTCCGAAACTGGCGCTGGCAATCATGTCAGGCATGTCGGCTAACCAGTTTGTTGCCTGCGTTGAGCGCGAAGATGTCTCTTCGCTGGTGAAATTACCCGGTGTTGGCAAAAAAACCGCAGAGCGTTTGATCGTCGAGATGAAAGATCGTCTAAAAGGCTGGAATAGCCACGATCTGTTCACACCGCATACCGATGCTGCGCCTACAGATAATGCTATCGCCGTTGCGCCAGCTGATACCGTCGAATCGGAAGCAGTCGCCGCCTTGTTGTCGTTGGGCTATAAACCACAACAGGCCAGTCTGGTGGTAAGTAAAGTAATGAAGCCCGAGATGACAGTCGAAAATGTCATTCGTGAAGCACTGCGAGCTATGTTGTAACGGAAGCGATGAGATCATGATTGAAGCCGACCGCCTGATTGCACCAGCTGCAATCACCGAAGATGAACAACTGGATCGCGCGATCCGGCCAAAACTGCTGGCTGATTATCAGGGGCAGGATCAAGTGCGCTCGCAGATGGAGATCTTCATCGAAGCGGCTCGTCGTCGCAGCGAGGCGCTCGATCACGTGCTGATCTTCGGCCCGCCGGGTTTAGGTAAAACCACCCTCGCTAACATCATTGCCAATGAGATGGGGGTAAATATCAAAACCACCTCTGGCCCGGTGTTAGAACGTGCGGGCGATCTGGCGGCATTACTGACTAATCTCGAACCCCACGATGTGTTGTTTATCGATGAAATTCACCGTCTAAGCCCGGTGGTGGAGGAAGTGCTCTATCCGGCGATGGAAGATTATCAGCTGGATATCATGATTGGTGAGGGGCCGGCTGCGCGCTCGATCAAATTGGAGTTGCCGCCATTTACCCTGATTGGTGCGACAACGCGTGCGGGTTCGCTGACATCACCGCTGCGTGATCGTTTTGGTATTGTACAACGCCTTGAATTTTATAAGGTGGAAGATCTGGCGAACATTGTCGGCCGCAGTGCTGATGTGCTGGGTTTATCATTAGATAAGCAAGGTGCCTTCGAAATCGCTAAGCGTGCGCGAGGTACACCGCGTATTGCCAATCGTCTGTTGCGTCGGGTACGTGATTTTGCCGAGATCCGCGCCAACGGCCATATCTCCGATCATATTGCTGCACAAGCGCTGGATATGCTCGATGTCGATAATGCCGGTTTTGATTATATGGATCGCAAGCTGTTACTGGCGATCATCGACAAATTCCTGGGTGGCCCAGTAGGGGTTGAAAACCTGGCTGCGGCGATCGGTGAAGAAAAAGAAACGATAGAAGATGTACTCGAACCTTATCTGATTCAGCAGGGCTTTTTGCAACGTACTCCTCGTGGCCGTATTGCCACACCAAGAGCCTACCTCCACTTTGGTCTGACCACGCCGGAACGTCAGGCTTAAGCCTGACGCACGCGTTGTTATTTTTTCTCTCTATTTTAATTAATGGCAATAATTCATAACAATTCTTAATTGTTATGATGTTGTTAATAATTAATTCCGTTGAAATATTAGAAATACGAGAATAACGTCGCAGATTTGAACAATGTAATTACTTTATCCCGAATTCAAGTCCGAAGTGCGACACTCTCCAATTTAAGCGGCTAGCCTCATTTCTTCAAAAACCTTGGCTGGCTGCTTAAATCCTAAACACTTTTTCGGACGGTAATTTATCCTCG
>JAYSBB010000042.1:0-18163 GCA_041915645.1 Tolumonas sp. | reverse complement strand
TAATTCTGCTTATTTCTTTGGCGAGAAGAGCATACCACCTTCAGCAGCTGGCTTCCCCTCTACGCCAATCCATGACTGTCGCACTTATTATCTGAATTCGGGTATTAAACCCCAAGTTTACCGTGATATTCTTTCATCAGATCTTTCAGCTTAGCGGCTTCTGCTTTCGCTTCTGGAACTTTACCTTCGTCGGCTAGTTTGCTGGCAACATCAACTTGGTTGATAAACTCAGTCATACCAGCAGTGAAAGTTTTACGGTTTGCACTGTCTGCAGCATCTTTTTGCATATTACCAGGCACGCCTGATTGTGCTTTTACTGCCGCTGCGCGTAGTGACGCCAGATCCTTTTTCAGGCTAGCTGCATCAGTATCTTTCATTACCAAACGGTAATTTTTGCCCATTTCTTTCATTGCATCGCCAACATCAACGGCTGCGAAAGCGGGTGCGATTAATACGGTTGACAATAAAACAGAAGAAAGAAAGGTTACGCACTTTTTCATCGAGAACTCCTTAGAGAGCAGTTTTTATATACCTTGTCAGGCTACAACATAAAGATTAAAAATGCGTTAATAAATAGTTAATTTATAAAATACTTAATCAATCATAAATACGCATTATTTATTGATAGTCCAAGCCAATAATTGTTATTCTTTTGATAGTTGTAATCTATCGGTATATGCAATGAATCTACGTGATTTGGAATATTTAGTCGCACTGGCTGAACATCAGCACTTTCGCTTGGCAGCTGAAGCTTGTTATGTCAGCCAGCCAACTTTGAGTGGGCAAATACGTAAGTTAGAGATTGAACTCGGCTTGATCCTGTTAGAGCGAACCAGTCGGAAGGTTTTATTCACGGCATCAGGATTACAATTAGTTGCCCAAGCGAGAAAAGTGTTGGAAGAAGCTCGCTTACTAAAAGAAATGGCTCAACAGCATACGGAAGAGATGGCGGGACCGCTGCATATTGGATTAATTCCGACGGTGGGCCCTTATTTATTACCGCATATTATTCCTGCGATCCGTCATGAATTTCCAGAGTTGGAAATATATCTGCATGAGGCACAAACACATCAAATTGTTGCACAGTTAGATAATGGTGAGTTGGATTGTGCTTTGTTGGCTTTGGTAAAAGAAACGGATGCGTTTATTGAAATCCCGGTATTTGAAGAAAGTATGTATTTGGCCATTTCAGCCGATCATCGCTGGGCGCAACGTGACCAAATAGGCATGAATGAATTATCTGGACAGCAGCTATTGATGCTGGAAGATGGTCATTGTTTGCGTGAACAAGCATTAGGCTTTTGTTTTGCTGCTGGCGCACGGGAAGATGCCCATTTTCGGGCTACCAGTCTGGAAACATTACGGAATATGGTGGCCGCCGGTGGTGGGATCACATTGATCCCTAAATTGGCAGTGCCTAATGAGCGGGTTCGTGATGGTGTCTGTTATCTGCCGTGCCATGATCCAGAACCTAAACGCACGGTTGGTTTGATATACCGCCCAGGTTCACCACTGAAAGCGCGTTATCAGCGTTTAGCTTTATTGTGTCAGCAGCAATTAAAGGCCCATTCGCAGCTATAGCGACATGGGCATAACACGATTACGGCCGAGTTGTTTGGCTTTGTATAATTGCACATCGGCGCGATGCATTAATGACTGATAATCATCGCCTGATGTGAACTCTGCTACACCAAAAGAGGCGGTAACATTGTTTAAGCGTTGGTTGGTATTTTTATTCATGATACTCAGCCGCTCAATTGCTCGGCGTTGTGACTCAGCAAACTGGCGGGCAATGAGTAGTTTGCGGGTTGGTAGTAATACAGCAAATTCTTCACCACCAATACGATAAATTTTCTCACCGTTATTACAGCTCTCATTGATGCGTTTTGCGATCGCTTTTAGCACCTGATCGCCAAACATGTGTCCAAAATTGTCGTTAATGGTTTTGAAGAAATCGATATCCATCATGATCAGGCTGAACGGTTTGTTCATCGCCATCATCGTATTGATTTCTTTATCAAACGCCCGACGATTCAGTACATTGGTCATCACATCTTCATAGGCTTCTTTACGGATCTCTTCGATGCGATTTTTTAGGTCACCAATCTCTTTTTCGGCATCAGTTAGCTGATCGCGAAAGAATCGGGTACTGACACCGATCTTTTGTGAGTTCTGTACTAATTCGCGTACTAACGCCACCATTTCATCCAAAGACAGGCCTTCATTATCTATCTTGGCGAGTTGAGAAAAGCCTTTTTCCAACACCTGGTGAAATTGTTCCGCATCAATTCTGGTATCTTGCATGGTGACTTGTAGCTCGGTCGCAATGGCTTCCAGGCTATGTTTTACCTGTTCACTATTACGTTCGGTATCCAGTGCTAAATGCTTTTGATAAAGCTGTTCGCTGGTGACAGCAGAGCAGAATCCAGTTTCTGAAATGGAACGGTCAATTGCCTGATTTAATTGAGGATTCGTTTGCGCAACATAAGTATACCAAAGGGCATAATTTGTTGGTGTTGTCGGCACCTGATATTTAATCATCAGGGGGACCGCTTGTTTCAGATTAGCTGTTGATTGGGCAAACTCATCCATAGGCATTAACTCAGGCTCATTACTTTTCAGCATTAACATAGCATAGTTGTGGACGCGAATAGTGGTATTCCTGCCAAAAAGTGGTTGATTTCGCTATACTCATCATGACTTTATTTATTGCCAATGGCAGGCCTGTTTATGTCCCCCAAGGATCCTTTCGCCACACGCGAAGCTGAGAAATACGAAAAACCGATTGCGAGTCGTGAACTTATTCTTGCTCTGATTGAGAAAAATGGTCGTCCGATGTCTCGGGACGAGATCGAAAAGACGCTGATGTTGCAAGACGAAGATGAGGTGGAAGGATTACGGCGTCGCCTGCGCGCGATGGAACGGGATGGGCAACTTGTCTTTACCCGCAGCAAAGCATACGCCTTACCGGATAAGCTAAATCTGATCAAAGGTTACGTTATCGGTCACAAAGATGGCTATGGTTTCTTGCGCCCTGAAGCAGGCGGAGCAGATCTGTTCCTGAATCAATGGGATATGGCGAGCCTGATGCATGGCGATTATGTGTTGGTGCAACCAACTAAAATCGATGCTAAAGGTCGTCAGGAAGCGCGTTTAGTTCGCTTGCTTAAGTCGCGCGATATGGATCTGGTTGGGCGTTATTTTGTTGAAAATGGCGTGGGCTTTGTGGTGCCGGATGATAACCGCATCATTCAGGATATTCTGATCGCGCCGGATGCCACTTTAGGTGCGCGTCAAAGCCAGATCGTGGTGGTGCGGGTTACGCAGCGTCCAACCGGTCGTTTAAATGCGATGGGGCAGATCTTGGAAGTGCTGGGGGATAACATGGACCCCGGCATGGAGATCGATATTTCCATCCGTAAATTTGGCATTCCGCACGAGTGGCCACAAGAAGTTATGACGCAGATCAAATCGCTAACCGAACAGGTGCCGGAAGAGGCGAAAGAAGGACGTGTTGATCTACGTCAGTTGCCACTGATGACCATTGATGGTGAGGATGCCCGCGATTTTGACGATGCGGTATTCTGTGAACGTAAGCGTGGCGGCGGCTGGCGGTTGTGGGTAGCGATTGCCGATGTATCGTATTACGTCCGCCCAGGTACCGCACTGGATAACGAAGCCTATAACCGGGGGAACTCAGTTTATTTCCCTGAGTTTGTAGTACCGATGTTGCCGGAGGTGCTCTCGAATGGCCTTTGCTCGCTGAATCCACAGGTCGATCGTCTCTGTATGGTTTGTGAAATGACCATCTCGGAAGCGGGGCGATTATCCGGTTATAAATTCTATGAAGCGGTGATGAATTCACATGCGCGTCTGACCTATACCAAAGTTGCCGCAATTCTGGATGGTGATGTCAAACTGCGTGAACAATACACTGCGTTAGTACCGCATATTGAGGAATTACACAAACTCTATCTGGCCCTGAAAACGGCACGTCATCACCGTGGTGCGGTTGAATTTGAAAGTGATGAAACCCGCTTTATCTTCAATGCACAGCGTAAAATTGACCGCATTGTGCCGTTGGTGCGCAACGATGCACACAAGCTGATTGAAGAGTGCATGATCCAGGCAAACGTGGCAGCGGCGAAGTTTATCGAGAAACAAGAAGCTGAAACTTTATTCCGCGTGCATGATCGTCCGGGTGAGCTGAAGCTCGAAACTTTCCGTCAATTCCTCGGCGAACTGGGGTTAGAACTGAAAGGTGGCGATGAACCGGAACCAATGCATTACGCGGAATTAGCTGCACTGGTGCAGGATCGTCCGGATGTTGAGCTGATCAATACCATGCTGTTACGTTCAATGCAGCAGGCGCAATACAGTGCCGATAATATTGGCCACTTTGGTTTGGCGCTGCAATCGTACGCGCATTTCACTTCACCAATTCGCCGTTATCCCGACCTGTTACTGCACCGCGGTATTAAATATGAGCTGGCGCGTCAGCAGGGCAATCCGAAACACAAGTGGACACCAAGTGGTGGTTATCATTATTCCTATGATGATATTTCGCCGATGGGTCTGCAGTGCTCAATGACCGAACGTCGCGCGGATGATGCGACTCGCGATGTGTCGGACTGGCTGAAATGTGAATACATGCAAGATCACGTCGGTTCGGAATTCGATGGCGTGATTGCGAATGTGACCTCGTTTGGTTGCTTCATTCGTCTGAATGAGTTGAACATCGACGGTTTGGTGCATGTTTCCTCATTAACCAATGATTATTATCAGTTTGATGCCTCCCGCCAAACCCTGATTGGGGAAAACTTCCGTCGGGTTTACCGCTTAGGCGATAAAGTGCGAGTGAAGGTGGCAGCGGTCAATCTGGATGATCGTAAGATCGACCTGATGCTGGTGGAAGATCCATTGGTCTTTACCGGTAAAGATGCAGCGAAAAAGCAGAAGTTACTGGGTGAAATCCAGCAGAAGCGCGATCGTTCCAAACAACGCAAAGCGAATGCTGATCAGGAAAAACCAGCGAAAGGCCGTAGTAAACAAAAAGACAAACAACAGCCGGTAGCCAGTGATAAAATTAGTCGTTCGCGAGCTGAAAAGAAAAACAGCCGCAAGAAACGTCAGGGAAAAGCGAAGAAATGAGTAGCGAATTAATTTACGGGATCCATGCGGTCAAAGCGCTTCTGGAGCAGGCTCCGGAGCGTTTTATTGAAGCCTGGGTGCTGAAGGGCCGTGACGATGATCGTCTGCAGCCATTATTAGCCACCTTACAGCAGTATGGCGTCAGCATTCAGTATGTGCAGCGCAAGACACTGGACGATAAGGCGGAAGGCGCCATCCATCAGGGCATCATTGCGAAGGTCAAAGAAGGTCGGAAATATGATGAAGCTGATTTGGATAAAATTCTGGAGAAAGAGCAAACACCCTTTTTTCTGGTATTGGATGGAGTGACTGATCCGCACAATCTGGGCGCTTGTTTGCGAACTGCTGATGCCGCGGGTGTGCATGCATTGATAGTACCGCGCGATAAGTCAGTGAGCCTGACCGGTACGGCACGTAAAGTCGCTTGCGGTGCGGCGGAAAGTGTGCCGTTTATTCAAGTAACGAACCTGGCTCGCACCCTGCGTGAGCTGAAAGATCGTGGCGTTTGGGTGGTTGGCACGGCAGGGGAAGCAACCCATGATGTCTTCGCGGCGAAATTGACGGGCTCTTTGGCCTTAGTCATGGGCGCGGAAGGCGATGGTATGCGTCGTCTGACACGTGAACATTGCGATGAATTGATCAGCATTCCGATGGCGGGTTCGGTTTCCAGTTTAAATGTATCGGTAGCGACCGGTGTTTGTTTGTTTGAAGCAGTGCGTCAGCGTCGTTAGAAAAGAAAAAAGAGGCTGGTATGCACCAGCCTCGAAAATGTCACCCTTCAGAGGAGGTAAAAGGGTGTATCTACAGAGTTTGCACAACAATACGACGTTCACAATTTATCAATAATGAGAATTATTATCAATAATAATTTCTCTTCGGTTTTATCCCATTCCTGAAATGTGGTTACGATACCTGCGACTTGCACTCTCGTGGTGAGCGCACTGGCAGTAAAAGTTTACATTTCTGCTTACCTGTTCTCAGTCGGATATAGCGGGCCGACGAACATCTGCTGGTAGCATAGCGGCGGTTATGTCTATGGATAAATGTGATGCCTGCAAAACACAGTTGGTTGGAAGATATGTTAGCAATGCTGACGGCAACCGGTTTGATCTCGTTAGGAATTGTTTTTTTTAATCAGCCTGGGCTCGTGGTCGGTGGAACCGCCGGGTTGGCGTTGCTGTTGCACAAATTATTACCTTTTAGTTTTGGGCAGTTGTTTTTCATGCTGAATGTGCCTTTTTACTGGCTGGCCTGGAAACGTCTCGGCGGGCAATTTGTGGCCAAAACGTTGCTTTCAGTGACCGCAGTTTCTTTTTTTGGCGATCATCTGCATCAATGGATGCAAATCAATGAAATCCGCCCGATCTATGCCGCATTAATGGGAAGTATCTTGGTTGGCGTTGGTTTACTGATCTTATTCCGGCACCGAGCCAGTCTGGGTGGCTTTAATATTGTCTGCCTTTGGTTGCAAGAGCGTTATGGCATCAGTGCTGGCAAAGTACAGATGGGACTCGACTGTTCTATCGTTCTCTCTTCTGCATTTATCACTTCGTGGTCAGTATTGTTAATGTCAGTATCTGCGGCAGTCATCGTGAATGTGGTGCTGGCGACGAATCATAAACCTGGTCGCTATAATCCGGCTGCGGCCTGATCCCCCTCTTTTTAATTCCACCTTTTTGCAGGCACTGGTTGCCTGCTTTTTTATGCCTATTATTGTTGAAAATGAAATTTTTGGTGGTATCACACGGCTTTCATTACTAGCTATGTATGCTGTTTTTTAGCGGATTCATTTGTCGAATTTTCTATAAATGGGCTTTTTATCTGTCTTGATGTTACTTATTCCGATAATAGCGCTATAAACCGACTATATTTTAGCTTGGTATATATATTGCTTTAAAAAATAACAAGTTTATGAAGGCTACATCATGAGCCTCAAAGCATTGGCTGACAGAGACCTCACTTATGAAAATAAAGACGCGTATATTATTAGCCATTATCGGTATCGGTGTTTTGCCTCTTATTAGTGCAACAGGGGTGATCAGTTACTCTATTTCAGAGCGTATGGATGGTGCTTTGTATGATCAAGTTGCGGCAAAATTAGTTGCTGTGCGGGAGATGAAACACGATCAGTTGGGTAGTTATTTCGACAATTTAAAGACGATTACCCAGAGTATTGCGATGAATTCACATACCATCACAGCGATGCGTGATTTTTCTAATGGTTTTGATCTCTTTGCCGAGCCCGATGAACAGGAACAAAAAAGTATTAGTGATTATTATAAAGACACTTATTTAGGTCACTATCGGCAGTTAGACCCCACAATAAAACCTGAAATTGTAACGTCTTATTTTTCTGGTTTAGATAAGCCGGCGTTATTTTATCAATCACATTACATTAGTCAGAATACTAATCCATTAGGTTCCAAACAGCTGCTAAATCAAGCCGCCAAAAAAGGTAAATTTGCCGCACGTTATGATATGTACCATGCCGCTTATCATCCTGATTTACGACAGGTTCAGAAGGAGTTCGGATTTTATGATTTGTTTTTAGTGAACAACGATGGCCGGGTTGTGTATTCCGTTTTTAAAGAGTCTGATTTTGCGATGTCACTGACGAGCAGTCAGCTAAAAGATTCTGGTATTGCTAAAGCATGGAATGCAGTGCGTTCTGCGAATGCAGGCACCGTTTTTTTGACTGACTTTGAGACCTACTTGCCATCGTATGGTGCTCCTGCGGCATTTATGGCTCTGCCTATTTTTGATGGGGACAATCGTCTTGGTTCGTTAGTGGTACAAGTGTCACAAGCACAAATCACCACGTTGATGACTAATAATAAACAATGGGAAAAAGTAGGGCTTGGCAAAACAGGTGAAGCTTATTTGTTGGGTGCTGATAAGCGTCTGCGTTCTGAAAGCCGCGGTATCTTAGAAGCACCAGCAAACTATTTAACCCAGATTGCAAAAAATGGTTGGCAGGATCGCATCAATGACATGCGGCAACGCAAAAGTGCTGTAGCGTTGCAACGGGATAATTCTGAAGCCGCCACATTGGCTTTATCTGGCAAATCTGGTGTGATCACTACGCTAGGTGCTGCTGGCGAAGATGTCATTGTTGCCTATGCTCCGATGAAATTGATGGGGCTGAATTGGGCTATCATTTCTGAAATTTCTACTGATGAAGCCTTTGCCGATAAACAGCAAATGTTAAGTTCTATCGCTAAAAATACGATCGTTATTGCGTTGATAGTGTTGGTTATTGCTGTGTTGTTTGGTTTAACCATGGCGCGTCGTTTGATCAATCCATTGCGTGAGCTGGTAGATTCCTTTCAGGAGTTAGCGAAAGGGGAAGGCGATCTGAATGTGCAACTGGCGAGTGCAAAACGTGCAGATGAGATTGGCGAGCTGTCCCGTGCGTTTAACTCATTTATTGCGAATATTCGTGGTGTTGTGATTGAAGTATCAGGTGCAGCGGCGCAGTTGGCGTCAGTGTCTGGTGAATTACAAAAACAAACCAGTGATGTATTGAGCGGTATTTCGGGTCAGCGGGGTATGACACAAACCATTGCCAGCGCCATGACAGAATTTGCAGCATCCATTGACGAAGTCGCCCGCAGCAGCCATGAGACCTACAATGCGATGTCGGTAGCTGATCAGGTGACCTTGTCGGGTTCAGACAATGCGAAACGCTCGGCAGTCGAAATTGAAAAATTGGCGTCAGATACCACCGAATCAGCACAATCCATGTCGTATCTCAGTGCGCAAATTGATGAGATCAGCAGTGTATTAGCCGTGATCAATGGCATTGCTTCGCAGACCAGTTTATTAGCATTAAATGCAGCCATTGAGGCCGCCAGAGCCGGTGAATTAGGTCGCGGTTTTGCGGTAGTGGCAGATGAAGTTCGTTCATTATCCTCGCGTACTCAAAATGCTACGGTCGATATTCAGCGTAAGATTGAAGTGTTGCGTAGTGCTGCTGACGAATCGGTAAACCGGGTTAATTCTGCGAAAAACAGCGCAGATAAAGGCATTCAACTGGTACAACAGACTGCAACAGAAATTCAGCAGATCAGACAACTGGTAACGGATGTACAGGCAATGCATGCCCAAATTACCACCGCATTGAGTCAGCAACAGAGCACCGTTAAAGAGATGGAATCAAATGTTTCCGATATTCATTCCTTGTCGGAAACAACCGAAGGCCGAACAGAAAGTTCAGCGGTGCAAGCGAAGGAATTGCAGAAACTGTCTAATCGCTTAAGTGAGTTAGTGAGCCGTTTCCATACCAATTGATCCAACATATTGTTGGAAAGCTTTGATTGTTTAAAAAGCAAGGATCAGCGAAAATAGCGCATAATTTCGTTTATCTCTTACAGCGTTGTCTGTCGAACCAGCTTTGCACTTAGGTGCTATAGCTGGTTCATTTCGTCTGTATATCAATTAGAAGATTTGAGTTGATGTCTAATTCTCCATTCCTGCAGGAAGTGGGCAAACGCCGTACTTTCGCCATTATTTCTCACCCTGATGCCGCCCAGCCTTTCAACGCTTAAAACCAACTTTCATTGCACACCACAATCACATCTCTACGTACTGAATTTAAAGGCTTTTTGTCTTTTTCTCGTTTCTTTGCTTTTCAATGATGTTCAAGCGTAACCTCGGAAAGTGTGTACAAACTTGAGTACAAATTCCGTTTTAGAGGCCTTTGGCGAAAATTCCATGACACAAACCTGTCTGTAGGCCTTGTGGTTACTGGGTTTGACGTAAAAAGTACTACCGTTAAAAAGAATCTCTTTTTTGGTAAATGTTTTCTTCTGTACCAAATTAAAAAATTTAATGAGGGAGTTTATTGTTGGTGTAATTTTTGCTTTAGTGTTTGTTTTTGAAGATGCTTGAAGCGAACCAATACGGTTATTTCTAATTGAGATATCAGACTTACCTTCAAATTTAGTTGCTGTTTACACCATCATTTTGCACTTGTTTTTCGACTTGTGTGTACAAAATTTCCTGTAACTGTGTACAAACTTCCTCTTTGTTGCACTTATCTTCTGGCGATTTGACGCGAGTTCTTCTGTAGCCCTTGCTGTATAAGGGCTGAGCGACAAAAGTACTTAGGGAGTTTGATGCGTCAGTTCGCGATTATCAGCGAGAGTATCGCTCTTTTGTCGATGACAAAAATCTCCTTCTACTTATATGTAATTATGTATCAGGTCATGGCTTTTGATATGCAATGGCTAATCGAATTTGTGTAATGTGAGTTACTATGATATGTTTTTGTATATAATTATTCTTAAGTGATGCATTAAGGCGTATCGAAATGAGCTATGTAACAGAGCAGATACTAGAAAGTCTTCGAGAAGCTCGAGTACGAAAGGGGTTTAGCCAGAGAGAGTTAAGTGCTCGTTCGGGTGTGCCTCAAAGCCATATTTCGAAAATCGAGTCTGGCAGTGTTGATTTAAGAATATCCAGTTTGATTGCACTTGCCCGTGTACTAGACCTAGAGCTATTGGTTGCGCCTAAAAAGTCTGTACCTGCCATCAAGTCGATCATTCGAAGTGGCCAAGGTATTAACGGCATCAGCGATGAGGGTGAGCCAATGTCGCCCGCGTATCAGTTAGAGGAAGACGACGATGACTAACCATGTCTCTACGCTCAACGTGTTGCTCTATGGTGAACCGATCGCAACGATCACCAACGTGGGTAATGACAGAACACTTTTTGCCTTTATGGATTCGTACATTAATGACGAATCGCGGCCTGTGTTAGGGCTTGGCTTTAAAGATTCGCTCGGTGGCCTGCTGACTAGCTTCAAACCTACCCAAACTAAGTTAACCCCGTTTTTCTCCAACCTTTTACCAGAAGAAACCATGCGTAATTACCTGGCTGAGCGTGCTGGTGTGAACCCAGCACGGGAATTTTTTCTATTGTGGGTACTGGGGCAGGATCTGGCTGGAGCGATCACGGTTGAGCCTGCGGATGGTGAAGCCTTACCACCTAATGTGTATCAAGACATAGAAGATGAAACGAAGACAGATGGGCCAATGCGTTTTTCATTAGCGGGAGTGCAATTGAAGTTTTCAGCTGTGCAGCAGGCACATGGCGGTTTGACGATCCCAGCAACCGGTCAAGGTGGCTCTTGGATTGTAAAATTACCGTCGTCTCGATTTGAAGCTGTGCCAGAAAATGAATATTCAATGATGGAACTGGCTCGAATGTTGGGAATGGACGTGCCAGAAACGCAGCTACTCCCTATTAATCGGATTACTAATATCCCAAATGGCATTGGCAAATTTGGAGATAGCGCTTTTGTGATCAAGCGTTTTGACCGTGCAGATGGTCAAGCTGTTCACATTGAGGACTTTGCGCAAGTGTTTGGTGTTTATCCTCAAGATAAGTACAAAAAAGCCAGTATGCGAAATATTGCTCAGGTTATCGGTATTGAAGGGCAAGACGTAGACATTGCTGAATTTACTCGCCGATTGGTGTTCAACACGCTAATTGGCAATGCCGATATGCATTTGAAGAATTGGTCTGTGATTTACAAAGATAAGCGTACTGCGTCTATTGCACCTGCTTATGACTTTGTTTCAACCATTCCTTATATCCCCGATGATAGTGCATCGCTGAAGGTGAGCCGTAGCAAGAAATTCAGCGATTTCACGCTGGATGAGCTATCACACTTAGCGGCTAAAGCCATGTTGCCAGAAAAATTGGTGTTAGATACTGCAAAGCAAACCGTAGCAGGCTTCCATGAGGTATGGGCGAAAGAAAAAGCGCATTTACCCCTCACTAAGTCAGTGATTGAAGCCATCGAAATGCACTTACGAAGTATACCGCTACGCTAAATTCCTAGTAGCTAGAGCGTGCATATCGATAAAGATGGTTTAACTTAATGCGATTTTACGGCGCTTTTCGCCGTAAACTGGAAATTTGGTAAACTGCACAATGATACCGGTGTCATGATAAGGCTGATCTTCTGAACAAATCATGCATCTTTCTGACCATCAACAAGTGATGAATCAGGCGATGATAGCTTTACATTGATTTTCAGGAGAATGCAGATGACAGCAGTAGCGCACCAGGTAACCCCTTTTCTAACATCTTACGAAGTGATGGCTCGTTACCACATTAGCTATACGACGCTCTGGCGAAGAATAAAAGATGGCAGCTTGCCGCAACCTCGTATCAACCGAAATACACGAAACAAGCTGTGGCACATTCAAGATTTGGAGGAGTATGAGAAGAAAGAGGACTGAGCCTCTTTCTTTTATTTTATTGTCCGAAACGCCAGTTGAATGGAAAGCCTGTCGGCTCAATGATGGTTTCTAGTTGTTGATACCAAACGTCGTAAGCATGACGCATTTCATCCAGGTACTGATATTGGTTGTAGATAGCATCCAACCCTTTTTTGCTGTGGCCAATCATCAACTCGGCAACTTCTTGCGTGGTGATGGCTGACATTCGCGTTCGCATCGTTCTGCGAAGATCATGCATAGACCAGTGTTCCATCTCAATACCAAGCGATCTGCGAGCCCAGATTTTCACATTGTTAGGAATAGTGGTATCAAAGCCATTTGTGGCAAGCCCTTCTTGTCCGTTCGCGGGAAACAAGTAAGTTGATTTGCTCATCTCCATCGCCAGTTCAATCAGCTCGATAGCTGGTTTGATTAATGGCCGCATGATCGGCGCTCCAATTTTCTCACCTTGTTTGCGGATCTCTATGGGCACTGTCCACATTGCTGATTGCAAGTCAAAGTGATGCTTTTCAGCTTGAATGAGTTCTCCCTTACGGCCTCCCAATAACAGAAGCAATTTTATGTAGATGCGATTCTTCTCAGTGATTTTTGACTCATGCAAATAGCGCCAAAGTATCCTGATCTCGTTGTCATTTAGCACCCGAGTTCGTTTGCCTTTCTTACCGCCAACCTTCTTTGCTGTGATCCCCGCAGCAGCGTTAATTTCCAAAATTTGTTCATCAATCAGCCAGTCATAGAACTTATGCAGTACAGACACTAGGCGTTCTGTGTTTGAAGGGGACGACTCCGAAACCTCACGAAGACAGTTTCTTAAGGACAATTCATTGATGTCAGTTAATGGGTACTTGCCAAGTCGGGGCAGCAAATATATTTCAATGCTGCGTTTTTGGAAGTGCCACGTTTTCTCCTTTAGCCCTTGCTTACCGGCAGAGTCTATCCAGTCTCGAAAAATCGATTCGAAGCTTTGGTTGGCAGAATACTTGGCCCGTTCCTGCTGAAGGTAGAGCTTGGGATTTCTGCCCTGATCAAGTACTGCCCTTAACCTATCCAGCTCATTCCTGGCTTCAGCAAGCTTCATAAGTGGGTAAGTACCAATGTCTACCCGCTGTTGCTTGCCATCGAACCGATAACGAAACTGAAAAACAATTTTGCCCTTGGGCGATACCCGAGCACTTAGCCCATCTCGGTCGGCTTTTACTACGGTTTCTTTTACTTCTTTATTTAACCTGGCATCGAGCCAGCTAACTGATAACGCCATGTTATAAGCCCAGCCCTAGTTTTGATTTTAATGATTGTTTACGTGATTCTGCTTTGGGTTCTGGCGCTGTACTCACAGAAGTAATTTCAACTTCTGGAGCATGGCCATCCACCGGTACAGATGCCGTGGATAGATTGGGTTGGCTCATGTGAATTAACCCAAAGGTGGCCAGCATCCGCAGACGCTCAGCGCGTTCCCGTGGTGGCGTCTTTTCCAATTCTTTGAGCAGTTCTGGGTGGCTCCCTGGGGGAATGTTGACGACGACTCTCATGATCAGGCCCCATAAAACCAGAAGCCTCGGACGTTCGCCAAAACAGACTGTTCCGGCACGATGATCTTGCTTCGTGAAAAAATCTCCTTGGCCGCTTCCTTATAAGCCATGGCTCCACCTCCGGCGATCAATACCAAGTCCGCATTGATGCTTTCGTCACGCATGGATTGGCGCATGGCTGTAAGAGCAACAGGCGCTACCTTTTTCATGGCAGCATTCAGATAAGGTGAAATATCGACTTTTTCTCCAAATAGCAGCACCTGCAAGTCGCCGGTTCTCATGGCTTTTTCAAGTCGATCCATTCCGACTTTGGCACCATGATCTTCTGAAATCAGCTTATCAATCGTTTCCAGTAGCACGGACATTGCCTGAAGACTGGTTCCTGATGAGCTGTAGCGAATTTCTCCGGCCTCAAGGGCAACCCAGTCAACAGAGAAGAAGCCCGGATCTATGACGACTACGCGACCTTCTTCAATCAAGCCCAAATCACCACCTGTCTGAACCAGATCCATATAGGCACCGGCAGGCTGCGGCAGCACTTTGACGTCATGAACAGTGATGCTGCGCTTAGGCGTCACTTGATGGACACCTTTTAAACGCTGCACAAGGTCAGACTTACGTTGTGGTTCATGAAACTGGGAAACCGGTAATCCAGTGACAACCAAATCGATGGATTCTGTTTCAGCCATTAACAAGGCGGCATGAAAAAGTGCCTTATAGGTTTTTGTGGTGGGATACTCCGGGTGAAGCTCTCGTTCCCAGCCTTGAAGGCGTCCAGCAGGCACACCAGCGGCCCAACGCTCATTATCGACAGAGACATACAAACAAGTGTCATCATCGCCCCCACCGATACGCTCTGGCATACGATCCGCAGGACCGGCACCCGCAGGCAGAATAATGGTTTTCGGTTCACTGCCTGATTGGCCAATTGCCAGCTTCAGGTTCGAGTAACCGATATCTACGCCTAGTACAAACATACTTATCTCCTGTGCACTCAAAGTGCTCTAACGGTTTTCAATCAACCGCACTGGTCACGCTTGGGTATGTCCAAGTGCTCTGGCGGTTCACTCAAATGTCATTATCAGGATTCGGTGCACTGGCGGTGGGCAGAAAGGTGACAAATCCTTTCATCTATCTGCCTATTGCATTTTCGCAAAAGTATGAGAATAGGCTCTGTTTGGCGGCGGATGCCTGAGCTAAAAAAATCGAGACGCCAAACGTCGTTTGCATTCTGGCCTGAACTCGCCAAACGGTTTGTATCTTCATGACGATACGTCTTTTTAGGCGTTTTTAAGTGAAATCGGGCTGTATCCCTTGTCAGGTATGGGATTGCGCGAGTTGATTTATATCGAGACGCCAAACAGTGATTGTTACGGCAGTTTTACGTTTGGCGTTTCGATCCAAAAGCCAAACGGATAGTGGTTTTGGCTTTTGGGGTTAATTGGATGGGGAAATTGGTTTGGTAGAAATCGTCAATGAACAATGGAAAGCAGAGGTATCAGATTTACTTCAGCAAGAAACGGACAGGCTAAAAGCGCTGGCACGAGCTGAAGTTGATGACTTTTGGGTTACCCATTACAAGGTTCGTGAGAATGCGCCCTTTAAAGATTGGGGGCTGCTTGGTGTCCGTATCAGAGACTTTAAGTATGGCTTTGGCATTGAGTGGTACATCAACAGCTTTCACGGTCAACGAGGCAAGCGCGTAGTCTTTAGTAAAGGACTGAGTATTTCAAAGACGAAGCTGAGATACTCATTTTTGGACTGCCAAGGTCTAGCCAAAGAATGGGAGTTAGCGCTGGCCATGGAGAAAGAAGAATTCTTCAGTGATGTTCGACGCCAGGTTGATAAGCTCAACATGCTACGTCGCAGAGTCAATGCCTATTGAGTTAACTGCGCTACTTCACTCGTGGCAACTGGTCCCAGCGTGTTGTATAAGCGGGAGACAAATGCTCTCGCTTCATCGACCAATCTTTCTTCGTACCTTGTCCAGCAAAGAAAACCTTTCCGGCACCACTTTGGTTAATGGTGTCCAATACAGACATTAACTGTTGGCTATTAGAGCGGGTCGATACGTCATCGAATAGTCCTGGTTGAAACATGCCTGGATCGTAAAAGTCAGACAGCATGACGCCCGCTTTGGCATAACGAAAACCATCCTTCCAAATCCGCTTGAGTAAGTGATTGGCCAGCTCGATAAAGTCCCGCGTATCGCAACTGGGGATCAGCAACTCACCCGATGCAGAGTTGCTGTACTGCGGCTCGTTGTCCTTAAAGGGGCTGGTACGTATAAACACGGTCATCACTTTGGCTTGCTGCTGTTCTTTGCGAAGCTTCTCCGTGGCGCGGGTTGCGTATTCGCATATGGCTTCACGTAAGAATTCAAAGTGCGTCACTTTTACGCCAAATGAACGGCTACAGACAATTTGTTTCTTAGTTGGCGGGATCTCTTCAAGTTCAATGCACGACTCACCATTGAGCTCTCTGACGGTTCTCTCTAAAACCACCGAGAACTGGTCTCTGATGGCTCTAGGAGAGGCATTGGCGAGATCTAAGGCTGTGGTGATACCCAAAGCATTTAAACGCTTAGAAAGCCGTCTACCAACGCCCCAAACATCATCAACCGGGACTAATGCGAGCAATCGACGTTGCCGATCTGGATTGGTCAGGTCTACAACCCCTTGAGTAGCGGGATATTTCTTGGCGGCATGGTTAGCCAGCTTGGCGAGTGTTTTAGTCGGTGCAATGCCTACACAGACGGTGATCCCAATCCAGTGGCCTATGCGCTCTCGCACTTGTTGTCCGAACTCGACAAGAGATATGGCAGACTCAATACCGGTTAAGTCCAAAAACGCTTCGTCAATGGAGTAAACCTCTACTCTTGGTGCCATCTCCTCCAAAGTGCGCATCACTCGACTACTCAAATCTGCGTACAGCGCGTAATTGGACGAGAATGCCAAAATACCATGACGCTGCATTTCAGCTTTGATTTGAAAGGCGGGTACGCCCATTTTAATACCGAGTGACTTGGCTTCACGTGAGCGAGCTACCACGCAGCCGTCGTTGTTGGACAGCACCACAACCGGCGTATCTTTTAAATCAGGACGAAACAGCTTCTCACAACTGGCGTAAAAGTTGTTGCAGTCCACCAAGGCAAATATAGGCATGGGATCGTCACGACTTACGGCGCATGTTTCGCACCACATTGGTGACCACACCAAATATCTCCAACTCTGTTCCTTCAGGAATATGGATGGGCTCATACGCCTGGTTTCTTGGGATCAGCATGACGCAAGGCCTCAGCTGAAGCTCCTTTACCGTGAGTTCTCCATGGATTCCCGCGATGACAATGTCACCGTGTTCGGCTTGGACAGAGCGATCAACCACCAAAATATCATCTGGGTGAATCCCGGCATCAATCATTGAATCACCTTCAACACGCACAAAGAACGTTGCAGCCGGTCGCTTGATGCACAGCTCGTTAAGGTCGAGCGTTTGCTCAACATAATCCTGCGCTGGCGAGGGAAAACCAGCAGAAACACGTTCCATAAACAATGGAATACGAAGGCGCTTGGCTTTGATGAAGGCAAGTGCGCCGCTACGGCCTATCAGCGAGACACTCATGACGAACCTCGAAAAATTACAATTGATACTGTTTGTTTATACAGTATCTAATGCTATGCTGATTTCCACAAGTAAAATTGTAGGTAAAACTGTAGTTGTTCGAGTAAGACGCTGTGTTGTCGGTGATTTATTTTTTGTGTTGAAAAACTAGATGTGGGGGATCGCTCGCCCTCGTCAAAGCCTGCAAGGCTTGGACAATACTGCTTCTGCCTACTGCTCTTGTTTCTGTTTCTGTTACTGATCCTGTTACTGCTACTGGTTAACGCATGGGTCGAGTAACCGTCAGACAAGGCTTATTGAACCCTTCGCAAAGGGTTTCAAAACAGTTAGTAAAATTCTGCTTCGTATTGAATTTACTGGCTTAAAGCGAAGTCAGGAGCACCATTAAAATGCTCAGTCGAACTCAGTTCAAGCCTTTTGCAACCGTTTGAAAAGGGGTTGGCTAAGCCATACGTAAAGGGTATCGGTAAGGGTTACCTAAAGGGTTTAGCTAAGGCTTTCTGAAAGGCTTAGCCAAAGCCTTCATACATGGGTTCACCCATTAAAAAGATTAAAAAAACGCTGAGGTATCCAAGGTGCATTTTGTACAACCTGTGGCACAGTGAAATAACC
>JAYSBB010000041.1:0-18525 GCA_041915645.1 Tolumonas sp. | reverse complement strand
TGGG
This sequence comes from Tolumonas sp., assembly GCA_041915645.1. GTDB lineage: Bacteria > Pseudomonadota > Gammaproteobacteria > Enterobacterales > Aeromonadaceae > Tolumonas. The sequence goes on along the minus strand of JAYSBB010000041.1, from coordinate 18,521 downwards.
TATCAGGTACTGCAAGCAATCAAAGACGAAGCGCTGAAAACAAAGGTCATAGTTGTTTCCGGTGATATACAGCCCGAAGCCCATGCTCAAGTTATGCAGCTGGGTGCTTTATCCTTTATTAAAAAACCCTGCTCGGCAGAAGACGTTGCTGCTTTATTGAAGGAGTTTAATCTCTATCAACCGGGCGGTGAGTCAACAGAATTTACACAACAAACGCTCAATCTGAGTGTGGAAGTTCGCGATGTCTATCAAGAATTGGCTAACGTGGCGATGGGGCAAGCCGCGGATCTGTTAGCCCGGATGTTAGGCCAATTTGTTATTTTACCAATCCCAAATGTGAATGTGCTGGAAGTCAGTGAACTACATATGGCGCTGAACTCCGCATCGGGTGAAAGTACCCTATCTGCGGTATGTCAGGGCTTTATTGGTGCTGGCATTGCTGGTGAAGCTTTAGTTTTATTCCATGACTCCAGCTTTACCGATTTAGCCAAATTGATGAAATATCAAGGCGTACTGGATCGGAATGCCGAACTGGAATTACTGATGGATATGTCTAACGTCTTGATCGGTGCATTCCTGCGTGGTTTTGCGATGCAATTAGATGTGCCATTTAATCAGGGACATCCCGTAGTGCTTGGGCAGCACCGCCCTGTTGAAGATTTGATTAAAGCAAATCAGCATCGCTGGCGCAGAACTTTGGCGATCGAGATTAATTATAAAATCCGCGATCACCAGGTACAGTGCGATCTGCTGCTATTATTTACTGAAGACTCACTCCAGTTCATGAATCATAAGATCATGCATCTGCTCTAGGAGGCAACATGGATATCCGTGAATTCCATTGGCTTGCCAATATTATTCAAGCATTAGACGTTGGGCTGGTTGTCATCGATCTGGAAAATCGGGTCCAGATCTGGAATGGCTTTATGGAAAGTCACAGCGGGAAATTGAGCAGTGAAGTTAAAGATCGGGATTTGTATGATATTTATCCAAACCTCGATCAAGCATGGTTAGAGCGTAAACTGGCAATGGTGCAAACGCTAAATACTCGGGCTTTTATTTCATGGGAACAAAAACCTTATTTATTCCGTTTTTCTAATTATCGTCCCATCACAGGGAGTGCAGAATTCATGTATCAGAACGTCACTATTATGCCGCTACCTGACTTCACCGGTAACGTGCAGCATATTGGATTGTTAATATATGACGTAACGGATGAAGCACTTGGGCGCCAGATCCAAAGCAACCATTTAACTGATACACCACAATCTATCAGTTAAACCGAACAATCACTTCGTTTTTTCCTGCTAACGACGATTAGAACAGACTGCTAGACTCTACAGTGGTCTGTTTTATTGCTCTCTTTAACTGGATACCCCTATGTTCGAATGGATTGCTGATCCCTCAGCATGGGTAGCGCTGGCTACCTTAACACTGCTGGAAATTGTATTAGGCATAGATAACATCATTTTTATTTCTATCTTGGTCGGTAAATTACCGCCTGAGCAGCGTCAGCGTGGCCGAGTTTTAGGTTTAGGTGGTGCCATGATCACCCGTATTCTGCTGCTGCTCTCTTTAGCATGGGTGATGCGCCTGACGGCACCACTGTTTACTATCATGTCGGAAGCTATTTCCGGACGAGATTTAATTCTGATTATCGGCGGTCTATTCCTGATCTGGAAAAGTACTCATGAAATTCATTCCAGTCTGGAAGGAAGCACCGAAGAGCATCATGACAGTCAGAAAAAAGTCAGCTTTCTGTCTACCCTGCTCCAGATTGCCATTCTAGACATAGTATTCAGCCTTGATTCCGTCATTACCGCTGTTGGTATGGCCGATCATGTCCCTGTTATGGTATTGGCTATCGTGGTTGCAGTTGGTGTCATGATGTTTGCAGCCAAACCGATTGGCGACTTTGTAGATGAAAATCCAACGCTGAAGATTCTAGCTCTGGCTTTCTTGATCATGGTGGGTATGGCTCTGATTGCTGAAGGTTTCGATCTGCATATCTCAAAAGCCTACATCTATACCGCCATGGCCTTCTCACTGATTGTTGAAATGCTCAACATCAGAATGCGTAAAGGTATGGAAAAACCAGTGCATCTGCATAAAGCGTTTGAAGAAGAAAATTAATAATCGCGCTTTGACAGATAGATGAAAATGAAAAGACCGCCAAACGGCGGTCTTTTTACATAGGAATAACAGTTATTTCAGTTTAGGTGTTTCGGTCACGACATCAAAATTCTGACCACGATGACGTAGCAAATGATCCATCAGGACTAATGCCAGCATTGCTTCGGCAATTGGTACCGCACGAATGCCAACACAAGGATCATGACGACCACGAGTTACCATTTCTACTGGGTTGCCCTGCTTATCAATCGTTTCCCCCGGTACCATAATGCTGGATGTAGGCTTCAACGCTAAACCCACTACAATCTCCTGACCACTGGAGATACCGCCTAAGATACCGCCCGCGTGATTACTCTGGAAACCTTCAGGACGCATAGGGTCACGATGTTCTGAACCGTGTTGTTCAACCACAGCAAAACCATCACCGATCTCAACACCTTTTACCGCATTGATGCCCATCATGGCATGTGCAATATCTGCATCCAGACGATCAAAAACAGGCTCACCTAAACCCACCGGCACACAGGTCGCCACAACCTTTAATTTTGCGCCGATAGAATCACCCTGTTTTTTCAGATCACGCATGAACGCATCCAGCTCATCCAATTTATCCGGATCAGCAAAGAAAAACGGGTTAGTTTCAATGATCGATTTATCAAAACGTTCGGCTTTAATCGGGCCGAGTTGGTCCAGATAACCAAAAATCTCAATGCCGCAGTGTTCTTTCAGATATTTTTTTGCAATTGCACCCGCAGCAACTCGCATTGCGGTTTCGCGCGCAGAAGAGCGACCACCACCACGGTAATCACGAATACCGTATTTCTGATGATAGGTATAATCCGCATGCCCCGGACGGAATACATCTTTAATATCCGAATAATCTTTCGAACGCTGGTCGGTATTTTCAATCAACAGCCCGATCGACGTGCCGGTAGTTTTACCTTCAAAGACACCAGATAGGATCTTAACTTCATCATCTTCACGACGTTGTGTCGTAAAACGAGAAGTACCTGGTTTACGACGATCCAGATCGCCCTGCAAATCGGCTTCTGTTAATGCCATGCCCGGAGGGCAACCGTCCACAATTGCACCTAAAGCCAGACCATGGCTTTCGCCAAAGGTGGTGACCCGAAATAATTGTCCGAAAGTATTACCAGCCATAATGTCCCTACTAACTTAATGCTTGAGTGAATAACGGTTGGTATTTATCCAGCTGTGCTTTGGTCAACACAAACACGCCGTCACCACCCTGTTCAAATTTAATCCATTCAAATTCGACTTCCGGAAACAGTGCAGCCAGATGCACCATACTGTTCCCTACTTCCACCACTAATACACCATTATCTTTTAGCAATGCACCTGCTTCTGCCAGAATTCGGCGTACCAGATCCAAGCCGTCATCACCGGCGGCTAACGCCATTTCCGGCTCGTGATGAAACTCTTCCGGCAGATCTGACATGTCTTCCACATCGACATACGGTGGATTAGAGACGATCAGATCATATTTATCACCATCCGGCAGCGCATCAAACAGATCAGAACAGATCGGGATCACCTGCCCCAGCATGCCGTGCATTTCAATGTTCATCTCACAAACCGCCAGTGCATCATCGGAGAGATCCAACGCATCCACTTCTGCGGCCGGGAATTCGTGTGCCATCGCAATCGCGATACAGCCTGAGCCGGTACACAGATCCATGATCCGGGTTGGTTCATGCTGTAACCAAGGCGCAAAGCGTTTGTGAATCAACTCAGCGATGGGTGAACGTGGGATCAACACACGCTCATCCACATAAAATTCCATACCGGCAAACCAGGATTTATTGGTCAGATATGGCGCTGGTACGCGCTGTTCAATCCGTTGCTGGATCAAGCCAGCCAAATGCGACCGTTCAGTGCGGGTTAAACGGGACTGACGCAGATCGCTATCAATGACGGGCGGTAAATCTAACGCGGGCAATAACAATTGAATTGCTTCATCCCAGCTATTATCAGTACCATGTCCATAAAATAAGCCCGCAGCATTAAACTGGCTGACGGCCCAACGCAGCATGTCATTGAGGGTTCTGAATTCGTCGATGACCTCATCAACATTGATATTATCCAAATGCGCCTCCGGTTAATCCGGTTGTCACGTTCGCTGCACACTGTTGTTTAGTATATCAGGCATGACTGACCGAATTATGAGCAAAAAAATAGTACTGGAAGACCAGGATGTCAGCCTCTTTCGGGAGGCGATAACAGGTGCCCGGCAAATAAAGCAGGATACCATACGTTTGCAGTCTCCGGCGATCAAGCAGAAAGCACAAATCCGAGAAATTCGCGAAGCCCAGCAGGCTCAACACTATTTTTCGGATGAGTATGAGCCGCTATTAAGTCAGGAAGGCCCTGTAAGATATGTGCGTTCTGATGTCTCGGCTTATGAGGCGAAAAAACTACGCCGTGGTGATTACATTCCAGACATGATGCTTGATTTACACGGTTTGACGCAGCAACAAGCCAAATTAGAACTCGGTGCACTGATTGAAGCCTGTCGGCGTCAGCACATCCGTTGTGCTTGCGTGATGCATGGTCATGGGAAAAATATTTTGAAGCAGAAAATACCGTTATGGTTGGCTCAGCATCCCGATATTATGGCATTTCATCAGGCGCCGAAACTCTGGGGTGGCGACGCTGCAATACTGGTATTGATTGAGCAACATCTTTAAAAACAGTAGGGCAGATGATCAGGCTGCCTTTTTCGTGATCTCCGCAATTTTAGTGTTCAATTCCTGTACTGTAGCCCGATGTACGGGATCCGCTTCAACAGGCATGACTACTTTGCCATTTTCAAATTCATAGCCACCACGCCCATGAATGTATAAGCGACCGCGGAAAAAAGTTCTGACATATTTGGCGATTAATGCCGGAAAATACTTTTTGAAAATGCGCACAGTCCACCTCCGAATTGCTATTTACCCTCTTATATTGAGTATAGTCGGGGCAGCAATACCGCATTTCAATGACGCGGTCGAACGGAAATACTAAAGTTAGAGACTGTGCACAAATTAGAAATTATCAGCGAACGGTGTGCGGCCCTTCCAGCCAATCGAGCCGACCTTTACCATCCACCAGCGTCACACCAGCCATGCCAGATGTTACAAACATGGGGGGTACGGCATTGGCACACAAATCGTTCACTATGTAACCAACTAAAGGTAAATGGCTGATTATTAATACATATTCATCATCCAGTGCCCGCAGATAGTCAGTCACAACTTCGGAGCGACCATAAGGGACGAGATCATGAACATCTTCAATTTGTGCCGGAACGGGTAAACAAGCTTGAATGGCTTCCCATGTCTGCTGGGCACGCAAAAACGGGCTCACCAACACACGGTCAATACGCGGCAACTGCTCTGCCACCCATTCCGCCATTCTGATCGACTGTTTGCGGCCTTTATCAGTTAATGGACGCAGATCATCACGCCCAGCCTCATGAGCAGCTTCACCGTGGCGCATTACAATAATCTTCATTCAATTAGCCTTTAATGTCCCTATTAATGCAAATACTACTGCCTTCGAATCATGGAAACAATCAACATGTTATGTAAACGGTTTGCACGTTCTTAAAATAAGGGTCGATAATATAAAGATATCTTCTACATGGCAGATCTTATGCAAATATACCGTGCACCTGATGACAGATGTGATTACCGCTATCTTGAGCTGTCTAATGGGTTGCGAGTGTTATTGATCCATGACCCGATAGCAGAACGCTCTGCTGCCTCGCTGGCCGTCAACTGCGGACATTTCGCTGATCCACCGGAACGTCAGGGAATGGCGCATTTTCTCGAGCATATGCTGTTTTTGGGCACCGAAGCATTCCCGCATCCAGGTGAGTATCAAGCCTTCATTTCACAGCACGGCGGCAACCATAATGCCTGGACAGGCACAGAGTACTCCAATTATTTCTTCGATATAGCGACTGAGTTTTTCGAGGAATCACTGCATCGTTTTTCACAGTTTTTTATCTGCCCGACGTTCAATGCCTCGCTGGTCGATCGTGAACGGCACGCTATCGAATCTGAATATCGCATGAAAATCAGCGATGATGTTCGTCGCTGCTATCAAGTTCATAAAGAGACGGTCAACCCTGAACATCCGTTTAGTAAATTTTCTGTCGGCAACCTGCTCACGTTGCACGATAGTACGGAAGGTTCATTGCGAGAAGAGGTCAAAGCCTTTTTTGCACAGCATTACAGCGCCGACAAAATGGCACTGGCCGTACAATCCGATTGGTCTCTCGATCAGCAAGAGCAAACCATACGCCAATTTTTCCCGGCCATTGTGCAAAGTAAGGTCATAACACCACCGATATCGGTACCGCTTTATCGGGAACAAGATCTACGCCTTAGAGTTCAGATCAAACCGATGAAAGAGTTACTTCGTTTATCGGTAAGTTTTGCATTACCTAACGTCGATGCTTATTACCCAACCAAACCACTGACCTATATCAGTCATTTACTCGGTTACGAAGGAAAAGGCAGCCTGTTCGGTTATATGAAACGACAAGGCTGGGTCACGGCACTTTCTGCCGGTGGCGGGAACAGTGGCTCCAATTTTCGCGATTTTCAGGTGAATTTTTCTCTGACCCCGAAAGGGCTGGAACATGAAACTTCGATCATTGAACATCTGTTTAGTTTTCTGCGCTTAATTGCCGAACAGGGTATTGAAAGATGGCGTTATGAAGAAAAAGCATCGCTGCTAAAAATTATGTATGAAATACAGGAGCATCCACGCCCGCTCGACAATGTCTCTCATCTGTCGATGAACTTATTTCATTATCCCCCCGCAGAAGTCGTACGCGGCGATTATTTGATGAGCTCGCTCGATGCTAATGAAATCAAGCATATGTTAGCGTTTATGACGCCCGATAATATGCGGATCACTTTGGTTGCGCCGGAAGTTGACACCAATCGGACGGCAAAATGGTATGACACGCCCTATCAGGTTGAGCCGATAGAAAATGTCTGGTTAAGTGTCTGGCGTAATGTGGGGTTACCCGATGCCAAACGGTATCACTTACCAGAGCCAAATCTGTTTTTACCCGATCGATTAACAGCGCGTATTAATCCTGCACCGAAAACAATTCCCAGCCGATTGATCCATCGGGCCGGTTTGCGGGTATGGCACCTACATGACGATTCGTTTGCCAGCCCTAAAGCCAGCTTGTTTATTGCAGTAGACAGTGAACATGCCGTGGTGTCGCCCTATCACATTGCCATGACACGTTTGATGGTGGAATTGTTACTCGACCATCTGAATGAATTTACTTATCCGGCAGAAATCGCCGGCCTGAATTACAACATTTATGCCCATCAGGGCGGTTTTACTATTCAACTGAGCGGATTTAGCTGTCGTCTTTATCATCTGCTGGAATTGCTCCTGAAAAACCGTACCGCAGGTCACTACAAACCGGAGCGCTTCTATGCAATCCGTGAACAGCTATTGCGTAACTGGCGCAATCAGAATAAAGGCCGGCCTATCGCGCAATTATTCAGTCAATTAACCAGTCTCTTGCAACCGAACAACCCACCGGTCGAGGCTCTAATTCCCTATTTAGAAGTCGCCGAACCGGCTGAGTTACCGCAATTTATGCGCCGGTTATTTCAGGCGGTACATCTGGAAGTATTAGCGCACGGTGACTGGCTGGAAGATGAAGTGCGCCAGGTTGCCGGTTTGTTAGAACGACAAATCACACCCAATAGTTTACCGAGCCGAGAAACCCGCCGCAGGTTGGTGGACATACGCAAGGCTGGAACATTGCTCTATGAATGCAACTGTCATCACCATGACTCCGCGTTGCTACTTTATTATCAATCACCGGGAAAAGACGCCAATAGCATTGCGTGCTACACATTAGCCAACCATATCATGTCGTCACCGTTCTTCCATGACCTGCGCACACAACAGCAATTAGGTTATGTGGTCGGCACCGGCAATCTGCCGCTCAATCGACATCCCGGGTTGGTGTTCTATATTCAATCGCCGGTGATGGCTCCTGATGGCTTATTGGCTGCGATAGAGCTGTTTATCGATGCCTTCCATATGCAGTTATTGGAAATGACGGAACAAACCTGGCAGAGCAATAAACAAGGACTGCTCAGCCAACTTACCGAGGCCGATGCCAACTTACGGGCGCGAAGTCAACGATTGTGGGGCAGTATCGGCAGTCGAGATTTTTCTTTCCGCCAAAGAGAAAAAGCAGCGGCCGCACTGATGGAAATAACCCGCGCAGATTTTATCCGCTTTATTCGCTCTTTACGTTCATCGTTGGCAGACAGAGTGGTGATGTATAGTCAGGGAGAGGCGCATCAGGGCGATGATAATGTTATGGAAGGCGTGCACATCGATTATTTAGCCGAGTTTCAGCAAACTTCAGCACAGTTTCAATCAATCTAAATTCTTGATCGATTTTAACTGCACTGAAATCAGATAAATTAGCGTTGCGCCTGCGAAAACAAACGGAAGAAGTTTTCGCTGGTCTGCGCTGCCAGTGTTTCGACTGTCACTCCACGCAGTTCAGCAATGAATGCCGCAACATCAGCAACATAGGCTGGTTCATTCTGATGACCACGATGTGGCACTGGCGCCAGATACGGTGAATCCGTTTCAATCAGCAAACGATCGGCTGGGATCTGACGCGTAACTTCGCGTAGTGCATCAGCGTTGCGGAACGTGACAATACCAGAAATAGAAATATACATTCCCAGTTCCAACGCGGCTTGTGCCATTGGCCAATCTTCGGTGAAACAATGCAGTACACCACCCGCTTCACCTACATTCTCTTCCCGTAAAATCGTCAACGTATCTTCTTTCGCATCACGGGTATGCACAATAACCGGCTTTTTCAGCGCACGGGACAGACGGATGTGCTCACGAAAAGCCTGCTGCTGTTCCGCTTTATTGTCAGTGCTGTAGTAATAATCTAAGCCTGTTTCACCAATCGCAACTACACGCGGATGAGCCGCCAATTCGCGTAACTGTTCACTACTCCATGTTGATTCCAGATCCAACGGATGCACACCACAGGAGGCAAACACATTCGGATAAGGTAATACCGACTGCAACATGGCCGGAAAGGCTTCCAGCGTCACCGAAACAGATAAGAAATGGCTCACGCCTCGTTGCTGCGCTTTCTGTAATACATCAGCTAAATCACGGTGTTTTTTGTCATAGTCGAGACGATCAAGATGACAATGAGAATCAACGAACACGGGTTATTCCTTGGTAAAAAGTTGATCAAGCCAGTCAGCAAACAGTATGGAAGGAACCGCTGATGGCATATCTTGCAGTGATTGTTTCAAGAATAGTAGCTGCTGCAAACTACCTAATAAGATCTCAGCCGGGCGGCTAGACAAAAAGGACAACAAACTCGCATGATCAGCGAATTGCAATTGTTGCATGATAACGCCTTGCTGCAACTTCAAGGCATCCAACAATAAACGACTCAGCCATTCAAATGAAGTAGGCATTGCCGACACCCAGCATTTCGTCAGCGCCGTAATAGTCCAAGGTTGCTGCCGGTAGAGTTCCAACGCGCTAATCACCGCTTGGCGCTGCTGTTCCCCCCCATCATTCAGGTATGTCAGCGTGCGCAGTGGCGCACCTTGGTTTATTTGCAACAAGGATGGCGTGATAGTTTGAGCTGGTGCTTGTTGCTGCAACCAGGCCAATGCTTGTTGTTCTTCAGCCTGTAACGTCCACACCTGACAGCGGCTTACAATCGTTGGCAACAGTTTCATTGCAGAATCGGTCAACAGCAGCAATAAGCTATTTCCCGGCGGCTCTTCTAACGTTTTTAGCAACGCATTTTCTGCCGCTTCGGTCATACGCTCCGCTTGCAGAATGATCGCGACCTTGCCACGGCCAAGCTGCGGGCTATTCATGAGTTGCGCCGATAGTTGCCGGATCGTATCCACCCCAATTGATTTGGCATCATCCGCACCATAGATATGCCAATCAGGATGCGACTGCTGTTTCGCTAATAAACAGGCATGACAGTGTCCACAAGGCGTATTTTGCTGCGGCTGTTCACACAAAAATAGCGAGGCCCACTGGGTCGCTAACGCCGATTTACCAATACCAGTTGGCCCAACCAGTAAAAAAGCATGCGGTAGTCGTCGACTCGCAAAAACTTGCTGAAAACGAGTCCAGTATGGCATCAGCCACGGATACATAGCGCCTGCTCCAGTACAGCATTAATGGCTGTCTGTACTTGTTGTGGTGATTGCGCCGCATCAATGATGTGTATGCTTGGGTCTTGCTTGGCCAGTTCCAGATAACGAGCACGAGTACGCTGAAAGAATGCTAACGCTTCCTGTTCGATACGATCTAGTTCACCTCGCTGTCTGGCTCGCTCCAGACCAATCGCCGGATCAATATCCAGATACAAAGTCAAATCTGGGGCAAAATCACCTAACACAGCCTGCTTGATTTGGTTGATCAGTGCCGCATCAATACCACGGCCACCACCTTGGTATGCTTGAGATGAGAGATCGTGCCGATCGCCAACTACCCATGTGCCTTTTTGCAGCGCAGGCTTGATCCGATTTTCAACGAGCTGAACACGTGCGGCATACATTAGTAATAATTCCGCCTGGATGGTCAGCGGTTCATCATGCACTTCTTTGACAATCGCCCGCATCTTTTCTGCCAACGGCGTTCCCCCCGGTTCACGGGTTGTTTCCAACTGCGTAATGCCATGCTGACGCAACCAATCCAACACATAACTTACCGCGGTACTTTTACCAGCGCCTTCCAGCCCCTCAATGACAATGAACTTGCTGCTCATTTATTGCTCCAGCACATAGCGTTTCACCGCATGGTTATGTTCTGCCAACGTAGTTGAGAACTGATGTGCTCCGCCACCTTTAGCTACAAAATAAAGAAAATTGGTTTTATCCGGATGTAATGCCGCTTTAACAGCCTCTTTACCGGGCATCGCGATAGGTGTTGGTGGCAAACCCTCGATAACATAAGTGTTATACGGGTTATTATTTTCCAGATCACGACGGTGAATATTGCCATCGTAATGATCTTTAACACCATAAATAACTGTCGGATCGGTCTGCAATTTCATTTTCTTCTGCAACCGATTTACAAAAACTGACGCGATCCGAGGACGTTCATCAACTTTCGCCGTCTCTTTTTCAATGATAGAAGCCATGATCAAAGCTTGATATGGCGAATCGTACGGCAATGATGGATCTCTGTTTTTCCAGTTCTTATCCAGATAGTTCTTCATTTCATTATGTGCACGCCGCAAGATATCCCGGCTGCTAGAACCTACCGTATAAGAATAGGTCTCAGGCATAAACCAGCCTTCAATATTTTCCTGCTCGATGTTCAATTCACGACGCAAACTATCTAAATCGTCAGTAGTCAGCGGTTTATCCAGATAAGGTGCTTTGCTCAGCGTTTGCAACCAATCATCTATGCGTTGCCCTTCAACCAGCGTTACTGAAAAGACTGCTTCTTTGCCACTCACGAACAGCAACAGCGCATGTTTTACATTCCAGCCTTTTTCAATTTTATAAGATCCAGCTTTGATCTGGCTTAGCTCCGGATGCAGTTTTAACCATACAACCGACCAGAAAGGCGAAACTGGCTCTGCCGCGAGATCCATCAAAACATCTTTCGCTTTGCTACCTTTAGCAACCGTATAAAGCCGGGAGTCGCCTTTCAGTAACACTGAATCAAGCTGCTGCCATGATAAAGAGCCCCATACCGCCACTGCCAAAAACGCCAGAATCGCAGCTGAAGTAAGAATTCGAATAGTTTTAGGCCAACGCTGCCAACGCATTTTGCAACCGTTGAACAAAGCGGTGATCTTGATATTTGACATCTTTTATTCCTGTTACTGGCACGACACCCATCAGCGCGTTCGTGATCCAAACTTCATCCGCATCTAACAGCGCAGGCAGCCCTGTAGAAACCGATGTAACTTCATATTGCCAGCTGTTCAGTTGCTGTATAACAAAGGCGCGCATAACACCACACACCCCAGCTAGTTTCAAGTCAGGGGTGAAAATCTGTTCACCCTTACGCCAGAATAGATTTGCAGTGACAGCTTCAACGACATGATCTTGCCAATCCAGGACGATGGCTTCCGGAATGCCTCGTTCATCCAGTTCATTTTTTAATAGCACTTGCTCCAAGCGATTGAGCGTTTTCAGCCCGGCTAATATTGGCTGACAACCCAGTCGTTGCTCAGCAACCTCAAGCTTAATGCCACTAAATTGCCAATCATGATAATGGATAGGATAAGAGTGAGCAGAAACAATAATTGTCGGAGTATCGCACCCATGCGGGCTATAACCGCGGCCACCTGCCCCTCGGGTAATGATAATTTTACCGCATGCTTCGTCATAACCGGCAGCTAATTGACAACATTGCTCATAAAGCAGATCCACGTCAGGCAGCGGCAATTTGAGTCGCGCACACCCTTCGCGTAATCGCGCAACGTGATATGGCCACAGAGTTGGTTGATGATTTTTTAAATACAGCGTGGTAAACAGGCCATCCCCCAGCGTTAACCCCCGATCCTGAGCAGAAACTGTTGTGGCAGATGTACCATTAACCAAAAGCATAAATTCATCGCAAATAAAAAGGGCCTGATCGCAGTGTATCAGGCCCTCTTAAATAAGATCGAGCGTTAAACGCGTTTAAAAATCAGGGAACCGTTAGTACCACCGAAACCAAACGAGTTAGACAAAGCACACTCAAAATTACCTGGTTTAGCTACGTGAGGAACCAGATCCAAATCGCACTCTTCATCTGGATTATCTAAATTGATAGTCGGTGGTGCAACTTGATCACGCAGTGCCAATACGGTAATGATTGCTTCAATCGCGCCAGCCGCACCCAGCAGGTGCCCCGTCATCGATTTCGTCGAGCTAACCATCACGTTATTCGCATGCGAACCAAACGTGCTTTTCACTGCACGCAATTCCGCTTTATCGCCTAATGGCGTAGAGGTACCGTGTGCATTGATATAACCAATTGCTTCCGGAGTAATACCTGCATCACGGATCGCATTCTGCATCGCTAATGCAGCACCACTGCCATCATCTGGCGGCGCTGTCATATGATGAGCGTCGCCACTCATGCCAAAACCGATCAGTTCAGCATAAATCTTAGCGCCACGCGCTTTGGCATGCTCATACTCTTCCAGAACCAACACGCCAGCACCATCACCCAGCACAAAACCATCACGGTCTTTGTCCCAAGGACGGCTGGCTTTTTGTGGTTCATCGTTACGGGCAGACAATGCTTTCGCGGCAGCGAAACCACCCATCCCCATTGGGGTTGAGGCTTTTTCTGTACCACCAGCCACCATCACATCAGCATCACCGTATGCAATCATACGTGCGGCAAAGCCGATCGCATGTGTACCAGAAGTACATGCAGTAGTGATCGCGATGTTAGGACCACGCAATCCTTTCATGATAGACAGATGACCTGCCGCCATGTTGATGATGGTAGACGGAACAAAAAACGGACTCAGTTTACGCGGACCACCATTCATTAGACTGGTATGGTTTGATTCAATCAAACCCAGACCACCGATACCAGAACCAATGGTTACGCCAACGCGATGCGCGTTAGCTTCAGTGATTTCAAGACCTGAGTCATTGAAAGCCTGAATACCAGCAGCCACACCGTACTGGATAAATAAATCCATTTTACGGGCGTCTTTTTTGCTGATGCCATGTTCTTCGGGATCAAAATTCTTCACCAAGCCTGCAAATTTGGTTGGGAAGTCCGTCGTATCGAAATGTTCGATGGAGGTGATACCACTTTGGCCTTTTAACAAGGTCTGCCAAGATTCTTCAGCAGTGTTACCTACGGGAGACAACATCCCCAGGCCGGTCACCACTACTCTGCGCTTTGACACAGGAAAGCCTCCGGGAGGAAAATACGGATGTTAAAACAAGAAACAGGAGCGTTAGAACCACGCTCCTGCTGTCAGGCGATTAGTCCTGATGAGAAAGGATGTAATCGATAGCAGCTTGAACAGTAGTGATCTTTTCTGCATCTTCATCAGGGATTTCAGTATCGAACTCTTCTTCCAGCGCCATTACCAGCTCAACGGTATCCAAAGAGTCAGCACCCAAATCATCAACAAAAGATGCTGCTGATTTAACGTCTTCTTCTTTAACACCCAGTTGTTCGATGATAATTTTTTTTACGCGTTCTTCGATAGTACTCATGACCCGATTTTTCCTTTAGAAATACGCAAATGCGTGTGTTGTCGTAGTGTATTCAATTGTTCATAGTTTGCAAGACTCTTGGGGGCTGTCGATTCAGGATTTTAGAGATATTCCTCTATTTTTCACCAAAAACAGCCCTCAATGGCTCTTAAACCATGTACATACCACCGTTGACATGCAATGTCTCACCGGTGATATATGCAGCCTCATCAGAGGCCAAAAATGCCACTGCAGAAGCAATTTCCTGAGCAGACCCCAAGCGTCCGGCAGGTACCTGGCTCAGAATTCCGTTACGCTGTTCATCATTCAGAACATGCGTCATATCTGTTTCAATAAAACCAGGAGCAACAGCGTTTACTGTGATTCCACGGGAACCTACTTCACGCGCCAGTGATTTGGTAAAACCTAACAAACCAGCTTTAGCTGCTGCATAGTTAGTTTGACCCGCATTGCCCATTGTACCCACAACAGAGCCAATGCTAATGATACGGCCGTGGCGTTTTTTCATCATGCTGCGTAACACAGCTTTAGATAAACGATAAACTGAAGAAAGATTCGTCTGAATGATATCGTCCCACTCATCATCCTTCATACGCATCAGCAAGTTGTCACGCGTGATACCAGCGTTATTAACCAGAATATCGACTTCACCATATTTTGCTTTGATAGCATCAAATAATGCGTCAATAGAAGACTGTTCCGTTACGTTTAATACCAGACCAGCACCCGCTTCTCCCAGATATTCACCGATAGCTGCAGCACCTGATTCGCTGGTTGCAGTGCCAACAACGGTCGCGCCACGCGCAACAAATGTCTGAGCAATTGCTTTACCGATACCGCGGCTAGCGCCAGTAACCAGTACTACTTTACCTTGGAAACTCATTGTAATTCCTCTTACTGAACTTTGCTCAACGCATCTTGTAAACCAGCCACGTCATTAATCGCGCTGCCGTCTACACGTTTATCAATTCGTTTTACTAGACCTGACAATACTTTGCCTGGTCCCATTTCGATCTCAAAAGTGATCTCTTCACTCGCCATTCTTTCCACTGTCTCAGTCCAACGAACCGGGCTGTACAACTGACGAACTAACGCATCTTTGATAGCAGCTGGATCAGTCACAGTTGCAACATCCGCGTTATTGATCACTGGGATAACAGGTGCTTGAATTTCCAGTTTCTCTAATGCAATTGCCAACTCTTCTGCTGCCGGCTTCATCAAAGCACAGTGAGAAGGCACGCTGACTGGTAACGGTAAAGCACGTTTAGCACCAGACTCTTTCATTAATACATTGGCACGTTCAACCGCTTCTTTATGGCCAGCAATAACAACCTGACCTGGAGAGTTAAAGTTGACCGGGGATACAACTTGACCTTGTGCGGCTTTTTCACAGTTGGCAGCAATAGAATCATTATCCAGACCAATGATAGCCGCCATCGCACCAACACCTTCAGGTACTGCGCGCTGCATAGCCTGACCGCGTAATTCTACCAGCTTAACCGCATCGGCAAAATTCAATGCACCAGCACATACCAAAGCTGAATATTCACCTAAGCTATGACCCGCCATAACAGCTGGTGTCGCGCCACCTTGCGCTTGCCACAAGCGCCATAATGCGACTGAGCTCGTCAATAAAGCTGGCTGCGTTTTCCAGGTTTTATTCAGCTCTTCTGCCGGGCCTTGCATAACCAATTCAAACAAGTCATAACCTAATACCGCACTGGCTTCTGCGAAGGTTTCTTTAATGATTGGATAGGCTTCAGCCAATTCAGCCAGCATGCCAACGCTCTGAGAGCCTTGTCCCGGGAAGGCAATTGCGAACTTACTCATTTTTTATTTCCTTTCTTTCTCAATAACGAACCAAAGCATCAATAACGAACCAAGGCTGAACCCCAGGTAAAGCCGCCACCAAATGCTTCTAACAACAGCAATTGACCACGCTTTATCCGACCGTCGCGCACACCTTCATCTAATGCAATAGGCACAGATGCAGCAGATGTATTACCGTGACGATCCAATGTCAGGATCACCTGATCCATCGACATGCCCAATTTTTTGGCTGTCGCACTGATGATGCGCCAGTTAGCTTGATGCGGCACCAGCCAATCCAGTTCAGATTTATCGATGTTATTTGCATCCAACGTCTGTGTGACCAGCTCACTCAACCGGGTCACAGCGACTTTAAATACGTCATTACCTTTCATATACATGTAGGCATTATCTGTATCTTCAGCACCACGTTGCGCCTGTGGCAATTTTAACAACTCGCCATAGCGGCCATCAGCAAACAAATGGGTAGATAAGATCCCTTGTTCTTCTGATGCACCCAATACGACGGCACCGGCACCATCACCAAACAGAATAATAGTGCCGCGATCATTTGGCTCGCAGGCGCGGGATAACGTATCCGCGCCAACGACCAGAATATGTTTTACATTTCCGGTGCGAATAAATTGATCTGCCACGCTCAGCGCATAGGTAAAACCAGCACAAGCCGCCGCCAGATCAAATGCAGGGATACCTGGACGATCCAGCATAGCTTGTAATTCACAAGCGGCGGCCGGAAACGCATTTTCTGCACTGGTTGTAGCAACAATAATCATATCCAGTTCTGCTGCAGAGATCCCTGCCGCAGATAAAGCCTGCTGGGCTGCTTGGAAGGACAATGAGGCTACCGTCTCGTGATCTCCGGCAATACGGCGTTCCCGGATACCGGTTCTTTCCACGATCCATTCATCACTGGTTTCGACCATACGCTCAAGATCAGCGTTAGTACGAACCTTTTCGGGTACATAGCTACCCGTACCAAGAATTTTACTGAACATAAAGTGAATTAGCGCTCATGTGTGTGTTCTGCGATAAAGCGTTCTGAGATCCGACGAGGCAACTGTTGTTCGATCTCAGCCACTGCATGCAGAATGGCATTAGACAAAGCCCGCCGATCGGCGCGCCCATGACTTTTAATTACGATACCATTTAGCCCCAGAAGACTGGCACCATTATAGTGGTCTGGATGCATTACTGACAAAGACGTTTGTATTCCATCAGTAGAATTTGGTTTGTTTTTTGCCAAAAGAGACCCATTAAGAACCCTTAGTTGGCTATAAAAAAATCTGGCGATCCCTTCTGCCGTCTTTAATGCAATATTTCCGGTAAAACCATCGCAGACAATGACATCGGCTAGACCTGAGATCAGTTGATCACCTTCCAGAAAACCGATGTAGTTAAATTGATCATTTGCTGCCAGTAATTCCGCCGTTTCCTGCACCAGTTTACTGCCTTTGATAACCTCTTCACCCACATTTAATAAAGCAATTTTGGGGGAAGAAATAGCATGTACATGTTTTGCGACCAAATCACCCATACAGGCAAATTGCCATAACATCTCCGGCGTACAATTAACATTGCACCCCAGATCCAGCATAACGGTATGTTGCCCACGAAGATTAGGCAAAGATGAACACAGCGCAGGACGTTTCAAATGCGGCAGCATAGTAATCACCCGCATCGCCATCACCATTAATGCGCCGGTATTACCACCACTGACACAAGCCTGAGCTTGACCCGATCGCACCAACTCCAGCATCACTCGCATAGATGAGTCAGTTTTGTTACGTAAAGCAATAACAGGTCGCTCCGCCATTGAGACAGATTGCGAAGCATGAATGAGTTGTAATCTAGGATGTGAGTCGAGGGAATATTGTTCCAGCAAGGGAACTAATTGAACTTGATCACCAACCAACAGAATGTTGATTTGCGGCAAAAGCAACAGTGCCTGCGCAGCGGCAGGCACTGTTTCGGAGGGACCGAAATCCCCCCCCATGGCATCTAACGCAACCGTTAGAACTGACAAAAGGCAGATCTGCGTTTACAGAACTTAGATTACCTTTTTGCCACGGTAGTAACCATCAGCGGTTACATGGTGACGACGATGAGTTTCACCGCTGGTTGCATCAACGCTCAACTGCACTGCTGACAGTGCATCGTGAGAACGACGCATGCCACGACGTGAACGGGTTTTACGGTTCTGTTGTACGGCCATTGACCTTACTCCTAATTAACTTACTTGCGTTTCAAACTAGTTAGAACAGCAAACGGATTCGGACGCTCATCAGCAGGGTCGATCTCACC
>JAYSBB010000040.1:0-21703 GCA_041915645.1 Tolumonas sp. | reverse complement strand
TGGCAATTCGAGTGATAAATTCAGGACAGAGGAATTGCGAAAGTTGGTGTTTTAAGGAGATAATCGTCATCGGCTTCATGGTTGATGGGTAGTGGTTTGGCGACGATTATCTGATCATAAATGGAGCCATTTTTCTATCTAAAATAAAAGCTTATCGCTTAAGATCCTGTCTATGAGTGTCAGCAATAAGTTACAGATAGAAAAAAGGGATACCAGACTGTATCCCTGAAAATGTTTGTTGTTCGATGTTATTCGCTGTCGCTGTTAAACCAACCGGCGGCTTTCTTCTCTTTGGCTTTACCTTCACTGGTCATCATTGACTTGGTGCCTTCCGATACATTTCTGGTTGCGTTGGCTTTGGCCTGAATATTATCGGCTTCGGCATCTTGTTGTTTGAGTTCACGGTCGATGTAATCGTCAGCGCGTTTAGCTTTTGCTTTCAAGGCCGCGAGCTCAGCCTTTTGACGTTCCAGCTCTAATTCCCGCAGCTGATCTTCATAGCTCTGGTCGCGGTGTTTATCTGCTTGTGCGGCTTCGGCTTTGGCTTTCTCCCGTGCCGCACTTTTCGCAGCTACTGCCGCTCTTGCCCGTGCTTCTTTACGCTCTTGTGCTTCATACGCTTTACGTTCGCGTTCTTCTTCTGCTTTCATTTCTGCTTCAGCTTTACGCTGCGCCGCTTGTTCAGCTGCCACCCGATCTTGTTGCACCTGATCAATAGTAGCCAATTGATCTTGTAAGGATTGCGCAGACGCAGATGATGCAATCAAAAGCAAAGAGAGAACAATCAACGATTTATTCATACTAACTCTCAATTTTTATGACTTGGCAGGGCAAGTTGCATTCGGTTGTAAACGGGTTTCTTCGCCATCGGTTGAAATGACAAGGGCAACACCGGGTGAAAACTCACACATTTTACCGACTTGTGCTGAGTTATACGTCTGGCCGTCTTCGATATAGGTCAGCGATACTCCGTCGACCAACACGGTGTCTTTCACCAATGAACCGGCTGCGGTACCTACACCGGCACCACCGGCAATACCCACAACTGTGCCGCTTTTCGAATGGTTGCCCACTTTATTACCAACCACGCCACCAGCAACAGCACCGAGAATACCGCCAATCATCTGAGCGTTTTGTTTGCCTTCGGTGTTATCGACTTCAATCTTGGCCGGCATCACCGCCAAAATTTTTACTGTTTTCGCTGCTTGGCGACTGTTGACCTGCCCGGCCTTATAAACGTTGGCAGAATACTGTTCACCTGATGAAGAACAGCCTGTTACTGCAGCAGAAAGAATAAATGCCCATGCACTTAGTATTGATTTGTTCATTGTATGTTTCATGAAGCCCCAAATAGACATTGGGTAGGTATGGCATCGAGATCAGAAGATAAGATGCTTGGCTGGCTACCTGTTCATGTTCTCCGTTTATCCGTGGCCGAATTATTATGATTAGACTGGATGGCCGTTGGGAACGACTATCCCATATCCGTGTGATGTATTTTTTGCTTTTCAGTAAGAGGGGATATCAATACTGATAACGCCTATGGATTCTAAAAGATCAATCATCAGTTACCAGCGCGTAGTTAGGTCAACTGATTGATATGGCAGGCTAAATAATGATTAACGCTGAGTGGGAAAGGATAAAAATATGCAGCCCCAGCGATAACGATGGGGCTTTTAGAATGGATAGCTAGTTACGCGTTGCCAACTTGCTTGCGCTGATAACGATCTAACCAGCTAAACAGAAATGGATTGAGCATGATGGAAAAGATGGCGCCCGCAAGCACTAAATCACGAGCTTCATTGGGCAATAATTTCAGATAAATGGCTAACCCAATCAGAATAAAAGCAAACTCGCCGATCTGGGCTAAACTCGCAGAAATCGTCAATGCGACTGATTTGGAATAACCGAACAGACGAACTAAACCATAAGCGGCGAGAGATTTGCCGGCAATAATAATCAGTACTGTCAAAATAACGGCCAATGGTTGCTGCAGTAATATGCTGGGGTTAAATAACATGCCGACGGAGACAAAAAACAAGACGGCAAAAGCATCGCGCAAGGGCAACGTGTCTTGTGCCGCTTTATGACTGAGTGTAGAGCCGCTGAGTACCACACCGGCAAAAAAAGCCCCCAGCGCAAATGAAGCACCAAATAGTTTTACTGCAGCAAAGGCAATACCGAGAGCAATGACTAATACTGCTAAAGTAAACAGCTCTGCTGAACCGGTATCAGCGGTACGCGATAAAATCCAAGGGATCAAACGACGGCCAATCACAAACATAAACAAAATAAAGGCAAACACTTTACCTAGTGTCACAGCCAACTGTAGCCATAAATCCGCGGATGAATTTGCTGCATCAGATGGGGCGAGCACTGGTAGTAAAACCAGAGCTAATACCATCACCAGATCTTCCACAATCAGCCAACCGATAGCGATTTGACCTTCCCGTTTGGCAAGCAGACCTTTGCTTTCCAGCGCTCGTAATAACACGACCGTGCTGGCAGTAGAAAGACTCAAGCCAAATACCAGACCCACGGTCCATGACCAGCCAAATAACTTGCCGGCCAGCGCCCCCAGCAAGGTAGCAAATACGATTTGTAATATTGCACCGGGGATGGCGATGTATTTAACGGACAATAAATCTTTGACCGAAAAATGCAGCCCGACGCCAAACATCAATAAAATCACACCAATCTCAGCTAATTCAGCAGCCAGTGCCTGATCAGCCACAAAACCGGGTGTGAATGGGCCGCACAACACACCGGCTAACAGATAGCCCACCATGTTTGAAAGGCGCAAACGATGCGCAATCATGCCAAATATGAATGCCAGAGTCAGGCCACCTACCAGTGTCGTGATCAGGGGCAAAGTGTGGGGCATCCGGTTCTCCTGTTAATGTGTAGTGTTATTTGCCATTCGGCGTAGGGTTAGCCATGGCACAAAGCTGCCAACCAGTGCCATAACGGCAATCATGATTATTTTGGCATCCGGTAGCAAAGAAACCATCTGCATACCAATCGAACCCAAGATAAACGATGAGAATGTCAGTAATGACGAAGCGGCCCCGACATCGTTGTGAACTTGTTCCAGCACCATATGGTTACACAGCGGGCGACTGATGCCCATACAAAATGAAACGGCAAACATGGATACGGCAAAACTGATGCTGGTTGGGTGCCAAAATAACATTACTAAGCCGGCTATAAACATACTGGCCAACGACCAGTTTAGGATCTGCATCGATGTGAGGCGAGAACTGAGTTTCGCGCAACTAAAAGAACCCGCCATTAAACCAATCGCATTAAAGCCAAACAGTAGACCAAATTGTTGTGAGGTTAACTGGAAGTCATGCATATAAATACTGCCGGAAGCAGCAAGAAACGAATAGAAAAAGAGCGGGGTAATGGAAAAGACCAGGGTCAGAGAGCGATATGGCCGGTTTTGAAATAACACCATATAACGGCGTAGGACTGCACAAAGACCACCTTTTGTCCGATGAATAGCGGGCTCTTTGAGTGTAATCGCACCAAATAGTGATGCTAACGCCAAAATGACGTGGGAAATAAAAATCACTCGCCATGACAGATGTTCGATGACCCAACTGCCTAACATCGGTGCCAGCATCGGCACCAGTGGCACAATCACACCGATATAGGCCATGATTTTTTTCTGCTGTTCGCCGGTATACAGATCTTTTGACAGCGTTAGACACAACGAAGATGCCGCGGCAGCCCCACAGCCTTGCAGAAAACGGGCGAACACCAGTTGACCAATTGATTGTGCCATCGCACAAAACAGGCTACCGGCAATGAAGATCAGTAACCCGGTAAACAGCACGGGACGGCGGCCAAAACGATCAGCTAACGGACCATAAATTAATAAAAACAGACTAAATGTGATAAAGAATATGACTAATGAAAAGTTGGCTTCTGCCAGCGACAACTGCCACAAATGTTGCAGTATGGGTAAGGCGGGCAAATACATATCGGTGGCCAGCGCCGGAAAACCAGCCAGCAGAATAATCAGGACAAACGGCGGCATTACAGAACCTTTTTCTGATAATGAATGGAAATACAGCAGTAACAAAAAAGTAACAGTTTGCGTCAATCAATGCCAGTATCAGATAGACATTTGTGTAACCGGTTGCAAGAGGAGTAGCTACGCTTGTCGGCAACAAGCGTAGCTAAGTAAATCAAATAGAAAATCAGAAGGCGTCGCTAACGATCTCTTTAGTAAACGATTTTTCGCAGAAATGGCATTTCAGACGCACCTCGCCTTGTGCAGAACGCACACCAAAACGACTGCGTACGGGCTCCCGATGGCTGATGCAATTTGAGTTCGGACACGCAAACACGCCGACAATCACCTCCGGTAATTGCAATTGATGTTTGGTCACCACTTTGAAATCCGCAATGATATTCACGGTGGCTTGTGGTGCAAACAGCGCTAACTGGTTGGCCTGATCGGCGGTGAGTTGTGTATTTTCCACTTTGATCAAGTCTTTGGCGCCCAGTGCCGCTGAGGGCAGATTCAAACCCACGGTAATGCGCTGACGTGTATCCAATAGATGAAACAGTTTCAGGATCTTAATGCCCTGACCGGCAGGAATATGGTCTATTACTGAGCCGTTGCAGATCGCCTCGACTTGCAGCTGTTTTTTCTCTGGCATGATCGGCTCCTTATACTTCTTCGTTCAACACTAACGCCAGCAGTGCCTGACGCGCATACACGCCATTCCCTGCTTGCTGGAAATAATATGCATGTGGTGTTTCATCCACATCGGTATGGATCTCATCTACGCGTGGCAGTGGATGCAGGATCTTCATATTCGGTTTTGCTGTTGCCAGCTCATCGGCAGTCAGCACGAATTTAGCCGCAATGTGGCGATATTCCGATTCTTCAAAGCGTTCTTTCTGCACGCGAGTCATATACAGAATATCCAGCTCAGGCATGACTTCTTCAATCGATTCATGGCAACTGAACTTGATACCTTTTTCTGTTAATTCTTCACAGATGTAGTCGGGCATAGAAAGCGCTTCCGGCGCGATAAAATAGAAACGTGCGCCAAACAAACTTAACGCCTGTGCCAGTGAATGCACGGTGCGGCCATATTTCAGATCGCCGACAAAGGCCAGTTTCAGACCATCCAGCGTGCCTTGCGTTTCATAGATACTAAACAGATCGAGCAGTGTCTGCGTTGGATGCTGGTTGGAACCATCACCGGCATTGATCACGGGAATAGAAGAAAACTCTGCGGATAACCGTGCAGCACCTTCCTGCGGATGACGGATCACAAACGCATCGGTGTAAGAGGTGATCACGCGTACGGAGTCAGCCAGCGTTTCCCCTTTTTTCGCCAATGAGGTATTCCCCGCATCAGCAAAACCAATCACCGAACCGCCAAGGCGATGTACTGCCGTTTCAAAAGAGAGACGGGTACGGGTTGACGCTTCAAAGAAACAGCTCGCGATCACTTTATGTTGCAACAGATCATGACGTGGCGTTTGTTTCAGGCTGCTGGCCGTTTTGACGACCAATTCCAGATCGCTACGCGTGAGATCCGCAATCGACAGGATGTGTTTTTTATACAGGGGGTTGGCCATGGCTGTAGTGTCCTCAGACAGGATTGGAGCACGCATTTCGGCGTTGCGCTGGGTGTAAAGGCACAGAAAAAAGCCCCATTGGCTGGGGCTTTTGGCATGAGATCAGCAGAATGGCAACACCATTGCCGACCAGCTGTTGCGGCTGTGCGCAAAAAGTCAGAGCAATGTCTTGATGCATGATAAGGCGTCCATTCTGTCAGTGCGCGCTGATTATAGTTGATGGGGGAGTGTGTGTTAAGCGAGCAGACACAAAGATCTGGGTTTAAGAAGCGCAGGACGAGCAATATTTTTGCTGAAATCATAAGCAATTAGCTAAAAAAGCAGCAAAAGAATCAAGCGACAGAAAAATAGCTTTACCTTTTAGGGGCAGTTTGTATAATCGCCGGCGTAAATTGCAGGGGCGTAGTTCCAATTGGTAGAACAGCGGTCTCCAAAACCGATGGTTGGGGGTTCGAATCCCTCCGCCCCTGCCAAATTAAACCAGCGAAAGCTGGTTTTTTAGTTTCTGGCTTCCGGTAAATTAATTTCGTCAGCGTTAACGCACCTTCCGCAACATCCGGCCAGACAGGCTGGTATCAAATCTCCAGACATTATCAAAAATCTTCATCAAAGATGGCTTGCCGTGGCGCGATAAGCTAACCGCATTAAAGCGATTGCCGTTGCGTTTTATCTGCAGTGCTTGCTGTTCGGTATCGACACTTAAACGCTGAGCAATAAAATCGGATAACACCACGGCATCGGCGTTGCTAAAGCGCGCTTGTTGCATGTAATTCATCACTTGCTGCATGCAAGGTTCGAGATCGGTGCCGCCTTTGAACGAGCAACCGAGGAAGTTTAAGGCTTCTTGCAACCCTTCCGGGCCAGTCAGTTCATACGTGACGACATCGGTGGAAAACAGCATGATTACACAAGCGCGGTTTTCGGAAATCGCGATCTGCAACAGCGCAAAACAAAACCCTTTGGCACAGTCTTCCGGATAGCCACTCATCGAGCCCGAGGTATCAATACAGACGATGAATGGTCCTTTTGTGTCTTGGGTTTCACCAAAGGTACGCCGTTCACTCAAGACGGTTTCCAGACTGCGACTTTGCCCCATGAATTGATAATTCAGCAGACGCCGTTCCGCCAGCTGCTTATAAAACACGGTTTCCAGCTCGGGTTCAGTCAGCAACACAGTTTCCGAGCTGATCAGGCGATTTAATTCATTACTCTGGTGAATTCCAACCAAATCGTCCGGCACGTTGTCATGTTGAACGTATTGCAACTCCTGCACTTCTACCTTTTCAATATGCTCTTCTGCATGACTATCTTGCGTGGCAGCACGACCTAAATCGTCGGCAATTTTTTTCAGTTCCGGGTTATTGGCAAGGAAGCTGGCATAGTGCCGAAATAAGGTGCTATTGCTTTGTGACAAATGTGTTGCGGTGAGATCCCACAGTTTTCCTGGGTGTTGAGGCGCTAATGTTTCATCTAATTCCCCTGCGACTTGCATGCGCAACGCCAACTCTTGCAGTAGGCGTTCGCGTTCTTGTTCCGCAAAAGCGATTTCTAACGACAATACGTGGGATGAAAGATGCTCCCGCCATTTCTGCATAAAAAGCTGCTTACGGTTGGCCGGATTGGCGTGACTGAGGCTCAGTAATAAGTTTTGTGCATCGGTATGGAAGTCACTTTGTTGTAATTGGAACAACACCCTCACGCTCTGCTGGGTGAACTGTTCTGCACTGAGACCGAGCGTTTCCAGATAAAGGATATATTCCCGTTGTAAATCATCCGGCACGGGCATGTTTTTCATCTGAGCCGGTAGTGCATGGCCCCATTGCTGGACATGATCCTGTATGTTTTTGAAGAACAAAGGATGTTCATTCATAAACTGTGAGACTTGTGGTGACGACATGACTGTCGACACCAGATCCTGCACCATCTGGGTTTCATTGATCGACAATAATAGCGATAACGTTTGTAAATCAACCATAAGCTAGTGTCCGGCTAACTGAACCAGTGATTCAAGGCTATGCAAATTAGCGTCCAGTTGCTGCTGCAGGTTTTTCACTTCACTATCCAATCGCAGGAAACTTTCTTCAATTGCAGTCAGTGATTCCTGTGCCAGAAACAGATGCGGACATTCTGCGGTGAACAACAGGTATTGTTTTTTCACTTCATCTCGCAGCTTGCGCCAGTCATTTTGCATACCATTCAGTTGTTCCTGCCAGGTTTTTTGTTGCCATTCTGGCAAGCCTTGTTTACCTGAAATAGTCAGAGCAATTGGGCGGTTCGCGCTATCGCGGGCAATCAGAATTGCTTGTCCGTCGGTACCCTGAATATCGGCATCGAAGCGTAGTGAAACCATGCTTTGATCTTCTTGTAAACGTACAGGTACGGGTTCCTGTTTATGCAGCCAAAGCATCAACTCTTTGCGACGTAATGTTGCGTATCTGATTTCGCGCTCTGGGTTCTTAGGATCAAGATAGGCGGTTTGTAAAAATATCAGACGGTAATTTTCCGCCACTGGGCTTAACTCTGCCGTTTTAAAATCAAGATGCCAGCCTTTACTACGCGGACGGATCAGTTTTTGTGCTGGTGATAGACGACAACTCAGGATCTTGGTTTGTTCCCGTTGATATTGCTGTAATTCTGTTTGCAAACGTTTCAGAGAGAAATGTAATGTTTCCTGTCCGAACGCCTGTTTACAGGCAAAATCATGCAACATGGTTTCTATTTGTTGTCGGGCATAGAGGTCATGCCACAAACAATCTTTCAGTAGTAACAAAT
Source organism: Tolumonas sp. (assembly GCA_041915645.1). Lineage (GTDB taxonomy): Bacteria > Pseudomonadota > Gammaproteobacteria > Enterobacterales > Aeromonadaceae > Tolumonas. Next base: position 13,324 of record JAYSBB010000040.1, on the reverse strand, counting down.
CTAAGGCATTAACTTTGTGTCGACCATTAAAAAAAGCACTGGCTTGCAGCAGACGGAGTGCTTTTTTCCAACGGCGGTCAGAGACATACATGGAATCTTGTTGTTCACCACTTTGCTGACTGAGCTGGAAAATATGCTCACGCAGGGCATACAACTGTTCAAAGATCGCGTCTGGTAACGCAACCTGCGTCAGTGTGCGCTGCCATTCATCATATTCATCGTCATGAATTTTAAGATCGGTGGTGACCGGGTCGTGTTGTGGGTCTTGTCGACTGATCAGCATGGCGCGGAAATTTTGCTTATCCTGGATACGGTCCATCCAGATCCGCATCAGCATACGGTCATACAAAGCTTCTAATCCACTATCTTTCTGCGGTAATTCGTTCGATGCGGTAACCAGCAAACGCATGGGCACGGAGATTTCGCGTTCGCCATTGCGGAACCGGTGCTCGTTAATCACAGTCAGTAAGGTATTCAGGATCGCTGGGCCGGCTTTCCAGATCTCATCAAGAAAGACCACTTCAGCATCGGGTAAATAGCCTTCGGTCAGGCGCATGTAGCGGCCTTCGTCTTTTAAGGCTTGGATCGACAGTGGACCAAACACCTCTTCCGGCGTAGAAAAGCGGGTCATCAGGTATTCAAATGCCTGGCTATTGCTGAAGGCATGGATCAACCGGCGTGCAATCAAACTCTTGGCGATACCTGGGGGGCCAAGCATGAAAACACTTTCTCCGGATAAAGCTGCCAACAGACACAGTCGGATGACGTCTTTTCGTTCAAACAGACCCTGAGACAATGCATCGATTAAGCGACCGATACGTTCCTGAAGTTGTTTATTACTTTGCATGGCGCCATTCTCCGCCGTTATCTTCACTACTGCGCGGCATAAATTAACTGTAGTTTGCCGGAACAATTATTTTTCAGGCTTGTTTTATATCATTGATCCGCCGGAATTCGGTTTAACTATCGTTATTGAAATGATTTTTCCGAAATGAGGTATGGTTGTAATAATAGATGTGATAATGGCGACTGTCTTTTGTGAGGTGACTCTGGTATTTATGCGTCTGTCTTTACAAGAGGTCTGCTGTGCCAAAATCAATTCTGCGTCATTTGCACATAACCGACTGGCAATTACGTCATCCGGAACAATTACCTTATGCGCCGCCGAAGGTGAGTCAAGCGCAGCCCGTTTGCTGGGTGGTGGGGCCATTACCCGAATGGATTGCTGATCTGTGTCTGGTGTTGCCGGTCGCGACTTATCAGCATGTAGCTCATGCCAGCGATTTGCCCGCACCATTAGCGGCGCATGACTGGGTTTTGTGGAATGGTGACAATCTCATCCCAGCGCATTTTGCTCACCCTTATCAGCTTTCATTTACTTCGGCCGCGTCGGCAAAACAACAACTATGGCATCAGATCTGTCAGTATGAACATTGAATTTTTTGTTCCGGAAAAAAGCGACATCCAGTCGTTATATGAAATTGAATGCCGGGCCCATGCATACCCGTGGAGCCATCATTTACTGTCATCCAATTTTGGTCAGCGTTACGTCAATGGCGGCATCAAACATCAGCAACAAGTCATTGGGTTTTACATTGCCGATCTGTTGCTGGATGAAAGCACGCTGATGAATATCTGTATTGATCCGCGCTGGCAGCGACATGGTTTCGGTCAGCTATTATTAGAACATTATCTGCAACAAACCGCCGAGCGTGGCTGTATCCAGTGGTGGTTGGAAGTTCGTGCCTCCAACGTTGCCGCGCAAACGTTATATGAAAAAAAAGGCTTTCATCAGGTTGGTGTGCGGAAAAACTATTATCAAAACGGAAATGTCAGTGAAGACGCGTTCGTCATGCATAAATATGGCATTGATGATTAGGACAAACCGCTAATGCGTGAACTGGTCATGATGATCATGCTGCTGTGTGTCTTTTCGGCACATGCCGGGTCAGTCTACAAATATGTCGATGCGAAAGGTATCGTCAGTTATACCGATCAGTATGACCGGGCGCAGCCGTTTAATCCGATTGAAATTGATGTCTGGGAACCGGATCAGGATGCAGTGCAATTGCGCTATACCAAAACGGGTAACTTGTATCTGCATAACAGCTTGTATGGTCCGGTCACTGTAACCTTGAAGATGAACCGTCAGGATAACGTGATTGCGCATCGTAATTTGTTGCAGCCGATAGTCGTACCTGCCCGAACCGAGCTATTTGTCGATCAGGTGCATTACATGGGGCAGGGGACATTGGAGTTTGGATTCCATTTTTCGGTCGGTACACCTTCCGATATTCAGGAAGACCACTCGCTGTTACGTCCGCCGTTTAGTGGCAGCTTTCAAATATCCCAGGCCTTTAATGGTGGTTACAGCCATAACTTGCCCGGTAATCGGTATGCGATGGATATATCCATGCCTGTTGGGACGCCCATTCTGGCGGCGAAATCCGGTACTGTGCTCGATATGCGCGACAGCTTTGATGGCCATAGCACTGATCCGGCGGAGAGAGCTCGCACCAATTACATCCGTATTCTACATAGTGATGGCACGATGACTTTGTATGCGCATCTGAAAACGCACAGTGGAATGGTTCACCCAGGTCAGCATGTTAAAGCTGGCCAGTTATTAGCGTTATCAGGGAATACCGGTTACAGCACCGGACCCCATCTGCATTTTGCCGTACAACGTAACGATGGTGCGCGATTAGTCTCTATTCCTTTTAATTTACAGGGTATAGTTCCGCAAAAAGGCGTATGGCTGGCTGGTCAGTCGGCACAATTGAATTGATTTCGACGATTAATCTATCGATATAATCGATATCGGTAATCATATGTTGCGATTAGGTGAGAAAAATGGGGCATTCATGCCAAATAATTCACGTGAAAGGCGTTTTGTGCGTTTTTTTTCATGTGCATAGCAGGTAGAGTATCAGCCCCATTTATTTTCGGGATTGTGCGTAAGCTCTCAGAACTTGGCCGGTAGACTGAGTCCGCAATTCCCGGAAATAGAACTGAAGATGCAGGTACGTTTTTGTGTTGAAACGTCTACACTATTGCCTGCGAATTTTGAACCGGTCGCTGTGGGCATTAATGCAGCGTCATTTTTCACTATCAGGGAAAAATCATGCAGATTGGAATACCGAGAGAAAGCCTTGCCGGTGAGACGCGGGTCGCTGCGACTCCGAACACCGTTGAGCAACTAAAAAAACTCGGCTTCGACGTGGTTGTCGAATCTGGCGCGGGTGCACTGGCCAGCTTTGATGATGCTGCGTACGTGGCCGCCGGCGCTAGTGTTGCGGCATCTGCCGATATTTGGCAGGCCGATATTATTTACAAGGTGAATGCCCCGTCCGATACCGAAATCGGTCTGATCAAAGAAGGCGCCACCTTAGTCAGTTTCCTGTGGCCAGCACAAAACCCTGAGCTCGTCGCCAAACTGTCGACTAAAAAAATCAACGTGCTGGCGATGGACATGGTGCCGCGTATCTCGCGTGCGCAGTCTTTAGATGCCCTGTCTTCCATGGCCAACATCGGTGGTTACCGTGCGGTAATTGAAGCTGCCCATTCATTTGGTCGTTTCTTTACCGGTCAAATCACCGCTGCGGGTAAAGTGCCGCCGGCGAAAGTGCTGGTGATTGGTGCCGGTGTGGCCGGTCTGGCCGCGATTGGTTCTGCGCGCTCACTGGGCGCCATTGTGCGTGCCTTTGATACCCGTTTAGAAGTGGCAGAACAAATCGAATCCATGGGTGGCGAGTTCCTGAAACTCGACTTCGGTGGTGAAGACGGCTCTTCGTCTGACGGTTATGCCAAAGTCATGTCCGATGAGTTCATCAAAGCGGAAATGGCGCTGTTTGCTGAACAAGCCAAAGACGTGGATATCATCATCACTACCGCGTTGATCCCAGGCAAACCAGCACCAAAACTCATCACCAAGGAAATGGTTGATTCGATGAAACCGGGCTCGGTGATTGTCGATTTGGCCGCGGCGACCGGTGGTAACTGTGAATACACCGTACCAGGTGAATTGGCAGTCACTGATTCGGGTGTGAAAGTAATTGGTTACACCGACCTGCCGGGTCGTCTGCCAACCCAGTCTTCACAGCTGTATGCGACCAACCTGGTGAACTTAGCCAAACTGTGGTGCAAAGAGAAAGACGGCAACATCAATCTGGATTTCAACGACGTCGTGTTGCGTAACATGACCGTGGTACATCAGGGTGAAGTGACCTTCCCGCCACCGGCGATCAGTGTTTCTGCGGCACCGAAACAAGAAGCGGCCAAACCAGCCGCGGCGAAAGTCGAAGAGAAGAAACCGTGCAAGTCGAAAAAATGGCTGGGCGTGGTGGGCTTAGGTCTGTTTGGTCTGTTAGGCCATGTGGCACCGCCAGAATTCCTGTCGCACTTCACCGTGTTTGTACTGGCCTGTGTAGTGGGTTATTACGTGGTATGGAACGTTAGCCACTCACTGCATACACCACTGATGTCAGTAACAAACGCCATTTCCGGCATCATCGTGGTCGGCGCCCTGTTACAGATTGGCAGTGGCTCGGGTCTGGTTTCAGCACTGGCGTTTGTCGCCGTACTGATTGCCACCATTAACATCGTCGGTGGTTTCACCGTGACTCAGCGCATGCTGAAGATGTTCCGTAAGGGTTAAGGGGAGCTGACATGTCTCAAGGTTTAGTAACTGCTTCATATATCGTGGCAGCGGTGCTGTTCATTGCCAGTCTGGCGGGTTTGTCGAAACAGGAAACCGCAAAATACGGTAACTTGTTTGGCATGACCGGGATGGCGATTGCCCTGGTGGCGACCATTGCCAGCCCAAGCGTGCATGGTGTGGTCTTCATTCTGGTGGCGATGGTCATCGGTGGCGCGATTGGCGCACGTTTAGCACTGAAAGTTGAAATGACCCAGATGCCCGAGCTGGTGGCGGTATTGCACAGCTTTGTGGGTTTGGCGGCTGTTTTAGTGGGCTATAACAGCTTCATCGAGCTGTTACCAGCCAACGCGGTACAACAACTGGTGTTGCCACTGAACGGTTCACCGGAAGAAATCATGGCGGCGGCACAAGCGGCCATCAGCCAGATTGCGCAGCAAACCGCGAATGGTCACGGCCATCTGACTGGCGCGATGCTGAACATCCACCTGACTGAAATCTTCTTAGGGGTGTTCATCGGTGCGGTCACCTTCACCGGCTCTATCGTGGCGTTTGGTAAATTGCGTGGCACCATCAGCTCAAAACCGCTGAACATTCCACACAAACACAAACTGAACCTGCTGGCGGCAGTGGTTTCTTTCCTGCTGATGGTGTTCTTCATCAAAGTCGGTGGTTCTACCTTCGCTATCATCGTGATGACCCTGATTGCACTGGCGTTTGGCTGGCATTTGGTGGCTTCTATCGGTGGTGCCGATATGCCGGTGGTGGTGTCCATGCTGAACTCCTACTCCGGTTGGGCGGCGGCTGCAGCAGGCTTTATGCTGTCGAACGACCTGCTGATTGTCACCGGTGCGTTGGTGGGCTCGTCAGGTGCCATTCTGTCTTACATCATGTGTAAGGCGATGAACCGTTCGTTCATCTCTGTTATCGCCGGTGGTTTTGGTACTGACGGTGTGGCCTCATCTTCCTCTGAAGAAGAGATGGGCGAATACCGTGAGATGTCACCGGAAGATGTGGCTGAGCTGCTGAAGAACTCCAGCTCCGTTATCATCACCCCGGGCTACGGCATGGCGGTGGCACAGGCACAATACCCAGTGGCGGACATCACCCAGAAACTGCGTGATAAAGGTATCAATGTGCGCTTTGGTATCCATCCAGTGGCCGGTCGTCTGCCGGGTCACATGAACGTACTGCTGGCGGAAGCGAAAGTGCCTTACGATATCGTGCTGGAAATGGACGAAATCAATGAAGACTTCCCAGAAACCGACACTGTACTGGTTATCGGTGCCAATGACACCGTGAACCCGGCGGCGATGGAAGACCCGGGCAGCCCGATTGCCGGTATGCCGGTGCTGGAAGTGTGGAAAGCACAGAACGTGGTGGTGTTCAAACGCTCCATGAACACCGGTTACGCCGGTGTGCAGAATCCACTGTTCTTCAAAGAGAACTCGCACATGTGCTTTGGTGATGCCAAGGCGACTGTCGAAGCGATCCTGAAAGCGCTGTAATAGCACCATCAGAACGCAGAAGAGGGAGGCTAACAGGCCTCCCTTTTTATTGACTATCTTTGTTTATTTTCCATATTACCGCTCAAGACTACTGCTGATCTGTCGATATACTGAATGCAGGGGGAGTCTATATGCGTAGTATTTGGATATTAGCGAGTTTACTGGTCAGTACGGCTGTTTATGCAGCACAAGAGGGTGCGGCAAATACAGCAGCACCGGCGGCTGATCCTGATTATATTCCTCCTAGTACTGCCATTTTTTCTGGTCTTGAAACACCGCAACCACCGGCCGGACCTGTTGCCTCATCAGGTCAGCGAATGTCTCAATCAATTAATGAAGCACTTAATATTGCACCTAAAGGTAGTGGTCAGGCAGGAAATGCGCCTACATGGCCTAAACCTTTGGATGTCGCACCATTATCAATTCCTGAGTCGCCTGATAAACAACAAGGTGGTATTCCTGCTGGGAGTCCGGCGCAAAAAGCAGATATTCCGGCTGAATTATTACATGGTTCTGTCTCCAGTAACTCGGCGGTTACTGATGAGTTACCAGTTATCGAGATATACACACAAGAGGAATTGATTTCTCTTATCAACGACGATAAACATCTGCATCGTGTGGCAGACATTGATGAATGTCAGTTGGTTAAAGATATAGAGCTGCGCGCCAGAGTCGTCATGATCCCTGCTTACCAATATTTGTGGGGCGATATGTTATTAACTGGGACTTGCACGAAGAAAAATGTCGAGTTAGGTGTTGAGTATCTGTGGAAAGCAGCTCAACAAGGCTTGCCTGCTGCGTTGGAGCATTTGGCGCGTTATTACGCCAAAGGGCATTATGTCCAGCGTGATACCCAGCAAGCGGCCATTTTCATGCATGAAGCAGCCGCTCAAGGCTATCTAAAAGCGCAGATAGGCTGGGTGGATATGCTGGTTCGCGGGTTAGGCAGCCCTTTAGATTATGAAGAGGCCTACAGCTGGTTGCATCATTCTGTGATTGCGGACGATAAACAGCACAAACAGGCGGCCACTTTACTGGCTCGCTTATCCCGTCGAATGCCACCCAATGTCATTGCGCGGGCAAAAAATTACCGTTGGCAGTAATTACAGCATGCTCTGCAATAACCGACTGCCAAAATAAGCCACGGCTAACAATACATTTCCGGTCAACGTCATGATCACTAAGCGTTGACCGCGCCAACCACGGTAATAATGTCCCCATAACAACGTGGCATAAATACACCAAGCGATAACAGATAAACCGACTTTATCCAGATTACTCGGCGCCAGCATATTATCTAAAAACAAAAAACCGCTCGAGATGGATAAGGTTAGTAGCACACCACCAATTTGTAATAATCGAACCAGCTGTTTTTCGATTCGAAGTAATGGCGGTACATTATGTAAATTAAGCTTACGCCGTTGTTTAAGCTGATAATTCAGATAAATCTGCAATAAAGCAAACAGACTGGCAATGCTCATCATGGCATAAGAAAGCAGCGCCAGCGCAATATGGATCACAAGCCCAGGACGATCCCCTAAACTGGTCAAATAGTGGGAAGGGGTAACCGAATTACTAAATAACAGCACGACCGCAAAAGCATAAGCAAACGGCAATAAAATCCAGCTATTCTGCCGCTGGCTGATGATGGTGAGCCCAATATTAATCAATAACGCCACCAGTGACGCTACGTTGATGACACTTAAATTTTGTACCGATTGCGCCTGAAGGATAGTCATGCCAAGCGCGAGCATATGCAATATGATTGCTGGCCAGGCAGCCATCAGCACCCGGCGTGGGGTATGTGTTTGCGTAGTGAAAAACTGCTGCAACACCAATATGGTGGCAAGCAAATAACAGCCTATGCCCAGTAATGCTACGATCAGCATAATTTTATAAGAGCCATCTAAAACAAGTGAACCTGCAGTATAGCCTTCTCTGTATTTTGCAGCCAGATGCATAGCATAAATGAGAATTATTGGCGTGATTAAACGCATTTTTGTATACAACGCCTGTTCCGCGAATCCCTTTCTTTAGTATCTGCAGTGACTTGGCTATAATCGGCAACAATTTGGCCATAAGCTGCGGAGCCAGTCATGTTTGAAAATTTAACCGAGCGTCTATCCGCCACGTTACGCAACATCAGCGGACGTGGGCGTCTGACCGATGACAACATCAAAGATACCCTGCGTGAAGTGCGTATGGCTCTGTTGGAAGCCGATGTTGCGCTGCCTGTCGTCAAGGAATTTGTTAACCGTGTGAAAGAACGCGCGGTTGGCCAAGAAGTCAGTAAGAGCCTAAGCCCGGGTCAGGCTTTCATCAAGATCGTCCATGGTGAACTGATCTCTGTAATGGGTGAAGCAAACCAAGATCTGGATTTAGCCACCCAACCACCGGCGATTTTATTAATGGCGGGTTTGCAGGGGGCGGGTAAAACCACTTCGGTAGCCAAACTGGCTAAACTGCTGACGGAACGCCAAAAGAAAAAAGTCTTAGTGGTTTCTGCCGACGTTTATCGCCCTGCTGCGATCAAACAGCTGGAAACATTGGCTAACGATATTGGTGTTGAATTCTTCCCAAGTGACACCAGCCAAACACCATCGCAAATCGCAGCTGCAGCACTGGACAGCGCCCGTAAGCGCTATTTTGATGTGTTGATTGTCGATACCGCCGGTCGTTTGCATGTCGATAGCGAGATGATGGAAGAGATCCAACAGTTGCATAAACAACTGAATCCTATCGAAACGCTGTTTGTTGTCGATGCGATGACCGGGCAAGATGCGGCGAATACCGCCAAAGCCTTCAGTGAAGCACTGCCATTAACCGGTGTGATCTTAACCAAAGCCGATGGTGATGCACGTGGTGGTGCGGCACTGTCTGTGCGTCATATCACCGGCAAACCGATCAAATTTATCGGTATGGGTGAAAAGACCGATGCGCTGGAACCTTTCCACCCCGATCGTATTGCTTCCCGTATTCTGGGTATGGGTGACGTGCTGTCTCTGATCGAAGAGATGGAACGCAACGTCGACAAAGAAAAAGCCACCAAACTGGCACAAAAAGTCCAGAAAGGGAAAGGCTTTGACCTGGAAGACTTCCGCGAGCAGCTGGTGCAAATGCGTAATATGGGCGGCATGATGAGTATGCTCGACAAGTTGCCCGGTGTTTCTGGTCTGCCAGAGAATGTCAAAGGACAGCTTGATGACAAACTCACTGTGCGAATGGAAGCGATCATCAATTCGATGACCAAGGGCGAGCGTCGTAATCCGGATATCATTAAAGGCTCCCGTAAAAAACGTATTGCCATGGGCTCAGGTACTGAGATCCAGGATGTGAACCGGTTGCTGAAGCAATTTGACCAGATGCAAAAAATGATGAAGAAGGTCGCCGGTAAAGGTGGCTTACGAAAAATGATGGGAAATATGAAAAACATGTTACCGCCAGGTGGTTTCGGCCGCGGTGGTTTCTGATTTCAGATAGCGGCACATTAAGTGCCGCTTTGTTTTTCATCACATTCAACAAGGTTTTGATTTATGCAGCCCATATCTCCGTTCCCTCTAAAATCATTCAATACGTTTGGCCTCGATGCTCAAGCGAAAATGGGCTTTGTGCTAAATAATGAAGCGGAACTTGATGCGTTGCGTGGCTCTACGTGGTGGTCAGACAGTCAACCGCGGTTATTGATCGGTGAGGGCAGTAATATCCTGTTCACTGCCGATTTTAATGGGCTGGTTATTGTTAACCGCCTGAAAGGCATCTCGGTGCAGGAAACGGCGGATGCTTGGTTGTTGCATGTTGCGGCCGGGGAAAATTGGCCTGCTCTGATCCAGTGGACTCTGCAACATCAGATGCCTGGAATGGAAAACCTGGCGCTGATCCCGGGTACTGTAGGTGCTGCGCCGGTACAAAATATTGGAGCTTACGGTGTCGAATTCTGTCAGTTCTGTGAATATGTCGATACCTGGCATTTTGCCGATGGCCATCGTCAGCGTTACAGCGCTGCGGCGTGTCAGTTTGGCTACCGTGACAGCCTGTTTAAGCATGAATTGCATGATCAAGTGATCATTACCGCCGTTGGTTTACGCATTCCAAAACAGTGGCAACCAGTAGTGGAATACGGCCCACTGAAAGCTCTGGGTGCCAATGCGACAGCTGAACAAATTTTCATGACGGTTTGTGAATTGCGCCAAAGTAAATTGCCTGATCCGAGCTTGTTAGGCAATGCAGGTAGTTTCTTTAAAAATCCGGTAGTCAGTACAACGCAAGCTGCAGCACTTAAACAACAACATCCTGCCATCCCGTGTTTTGCTGCCGGGGAAGGCCAGAATAAATTGGCCGCTGGTTGGTTGATTGATAAAGCAGGTCTGAAAGGCGTTCGTCTGGGTAATGCGGGTGTTCATCGTGATCAGGCGTTAGTTTTGGTCAACCTAGGTAATGCTAGTGCAGCTGAAATTCTGCAGTTGGCAAAACACGTTGCCAGCACAGTTAAGCAGCAATTTTCTGTGCAATTGGAACCAGAGGTTCGCTTTATTGGTAAATCCGGAGAAATAAACAGCCTGCAGGCAATTCAATGAAACAGCTGAATTCGCGTCAACAAGCTTTGCTGGCGGTATTAGCCGATGGTACTTTTCATTCCGGTGAACAGATCGGGGCGGAATTGGGTATCAGCCGTGCTGCCATTAGTCAGCAGATCAAAAGTTTACGTTTGTTGGGATTAGAAATATTTAGCATTACCGGCAAAGGTTATCGCTTAAATACACCACTTGATCTGTTGAATACCGAAACACTTCAGCACTTAGCCGCTGGTGCGCCTATACACGCGTGTGCAGTGATTGATTCGACCAATCAATACATGATGGCACAACTTGATCGCTGGCAAAAAGGCGAGTGTTTGTTGGCCGAAAGCCAGACGGCGGGGCGTGGGCGACGCGGACGACAATGGCATTCACCATTTGGTAGTCAGTTCATTATGAGTATGTATTGGCGACTCGATGATGGCCCTAGTGCTGCGATGGGGCTAAGTCTGGCAATTGGTGTTGCTGTGGTGCAAGCATTGGAAAGTGCCGGTTACCGGGATTTGAGTCTGAAATGGCCGAATGACATTTACATGGCACGGCGAAAACTCGCAGGTATATTGGTCGAAATGTCAGCCGCGGTCGGCGGGATCTGCCATCTGGTGATTGGTGTTGGTGTGAATCTTAATTTGCCGGATGCTGTCATTGCACAACTGGATCAGCCTTGTGCACATTTGGCAGAGCAACCGGTCGTGGTTGAACGCAATCAACTGAGTGCTACGATCATTCGCGCCTTAAGAAATGCCTTAACATTGTTTGAGCAACAGGGATTAACTGCATTTTTAACAGAATGGAATCGCTTAGATATTTTTATGCAACAGCCGGTGAAAGTATTGCTGGGCAATCAGGTCATCCACGGCATCTATTGCGGCATAGACGGGCAGGGGAATATGCTGCTGCAAGATCATGACGGTATGCATAAATTTGTCGGCGGCGAGATTTCTTTACGCGCCGACATTTGAATTTATTTCCGTAAGCGAACTTGCTCTATTGCATGCTGACTGCTTTTAGTCAGGATCAGGTTTGCCCGTTCACGGGTAGGTAAAATGTTGGCAATTAAATTCGGGTAGTTGATTTCATCCCAGATCCGGCTGGCGGTGGCAGCAGCTTCATCTTCATCAAAATGTGAATAATGATGAAAATAGCTCGATGGATCAGAAAATGCGCTTTTCCGGAAGCGAAGAAAGCGTTGGATATACCACTCTTTTAATAACTGCTTATCTGCATCAACATAGATAGAAAAATCAACAAAATCAGAAACAAACACATGATGTGGATCATGTGGATAGTCCATTCCGCTTTGTAAAACGTTCAAACCTTCGATTATTAAAATATCGGGTTGTTCTACGACTTTCATCTGGTCGGGAATAATGTCATAGATATGATGAGAGTAGATTGGCGCTTCAACCCGCTGTTTACCGGCTTTAATATCGGCGACAAAATTAACTAGGCGACGCATATCATAAGACTGTGGAAAGCCTTTTTTCTTCATCAACCCACGTTCTTCTAATACGCGGTTAGGATAGAGAAAACCATCTGTGGTAATAAGTTCCACTTTCGGATGTTCCGGCCAATGTTCCAACAGTGCTTGCAGTATACGAGCCGTGGTACTTTTCCCCACCGCCACGCTACCGGCAATGCTGATCACATACGGAACACGCTGATTCGGCGTACTTAAAAATTGTTCGATGACTTTGCTGCGATGTTGGCGCGCTTTGACATACAGATTCAATAAACGCGACAAAGGCAGATAAATATCTCGGACTTCATCCAGTGACAATTCATCATGGATGCCTCGTAAATCAATCAGATCTTGTTCCGTCAATGAAAGGGGGACGGAATCACGCAGATGAGCCCACTGTTCCCTGAAAAAATGTAAATAAGGCGAGAGATGTTGTGGATCAGCGGTCATTGTGAGGTCCTTTCAGCAAGAGGCCCGACATTACACCAACCCCCTGTTATTCGACAACCGAAAGCGTATGTGAGTGCACAAAAAGCAGAAAACAGAACAAATTCATGGAAACGGGACATAAAACTAATGAAAACTCATCGCAGACTAGTTGCTCCACCGCCACGCTTGCACTAGAATTCGCAACGCTCTTTGCAGGACGCCATGATTTTATTGGCACTGATGGAGGGATTCCCGAGCGGCCAAAGGGATCAGACTGTAAATCTGACGGCTCTGCCTTCGAAGGTTCGAATCCTTCTCCCTCCACCATCTTGAGCATTGTAGTTATGCGGGCATCGTATAATGGCTATTACCTCAGCCTTCCAAGCTGATGACGCGGGTTCGATTCCCGCTGCCCGCTCCAATTTAATTCAAAGCGCAATCATTGATACTCGTCGGACGGTGTGTACCGTGGTGAGTTTCTTACCATACAAACAGTGTTAGCTTAGAGGGACGAGCATGTCTAAAGAAAAATTTGAACGTACAAAACCCCACGTTAACGTTGGTACCATCGGCCACGTTGACCACGGTAAAACTACTCTGACTGCTGCCATCACCAACGTGCTGGCTAAAAAATTCGGTGGTCAAGCGCGTGCATTCGATCAGATCGACAACGCACCAGAAGAAAAAGCACGTG
>JAYSBB010000039.1:16637-22098 GCA_041915645.1 Tolumonas sp. | reverse complement strand
CATAACATCAGCTCAGGTCGCCCGGAAAAGACCAACAATTGATTATCAGGATGACAAAATACCCGTACTAAGCCCGCACCAGCCCGTAAGGCTGCTTCACCAGCTAAACGGATCGCGCCAGGCATGCCTAAGCCACCACCCACCAATAACACTTTACCGTTATTACCTTTGTGCGCCGTACGTGCCCGTAATGGTAACAGCGGTAATACCGCACTGTAGTCGAGCAAACGAACGCCAGCCGTATCGCAATATTGGCTATGGCTATCTTTTAAGTCAGAGAAATAAAGCTCGCCCGTGAAATCAGCAGCCATGCCGGTCAGTAAACCCGGCTTCAAACCAACCAACGTTAGCGTAACCGTGGCATGTACTGCGCCGCCGAGTGGCATACCGGTATCCGCATGTAAACCGCTAGGGATATCGACAGCCAGCACCGGTGATGTTTGTCGATTGATAAACTGGATCCACGCTAATAAATCACCGCGCAGTGTTGTAGACGGGCCGATCCCCAACAGGGCATCGATGATGACATCGGGCTGGCCATGCAGTGATTGTAACGAGCCACAAGAACCACCGGCCTTTAGCCAATCATGCCGGGCTTGTTCCGCCGGAATGCCGGGAGAAGGTTCGTCAATAGCGGCAACCTGTACGCTATATCCGGCTTGTTTTGCCAAGCGCGCCAGCACATAACCATCACCGCCGTTATTGCCCTTCCCACAAAAGATCCAGAGATGACGGGCTTTCGGCCAGCAGTGTTGCAACGTAAGAAATAACGCTTCACCCGCACGTAACATCAACTGATAAATAGAGATACGTTGTGCCGCAATCAGCTGTTGTTCCATCTGGCGGATCTGTTCGGTGCGCCAACTGTACTGTGGTAAACTCTCGCGTACTTTGATGATAACCGGTGCGCTGTGATTCATGACGACCACACTCGATTTGCAAAAGTTAGCTCACGATATCAAGCAATGGGGGCAAGAGCTAGGCTTTGATCAGGTCGGGATCACAGACTGCGATTTAACCAGTGAAGAGCCACAACTGGAAAGCTGGCTTACGCAAAATTATCACGGTGAAATGGAATATATGGCGCGCTATGGTTTAATGCGTGCCCGCCCCGCCGAGCTACAACCTGGAACTCGTTCCGTAGTTTCTGTGCGAATGAACTATCTGCCCCCGCTGGCGAAAATTGCCGAAGTGCTGGATAACCCAACACAAGGCTATATCAGTCGTTATGCGCTCGGCCGCGACTATCACAAAGTCTTACGCAATCGTCTGAAACAACTCGGCGAACGCATTCAGCGAGCTACCGGCGATCTGCAATTTCGGCCGTTTGTCGACTCGGCCCCAATCATGGAACGTCCGCTGGCTGATAAAGCGGGCTTAGGCTGGACCGGCAAACATACCCTGCTGATCAACCAGCAAGCCGGCTCCTTTTTCTTTCTCGGCGAATTATTGATTGATTTAGCCTTACCAGTCGATAAACCAACGCAACCTTCTTGCGGCAACTGCAGCGCTTGCCTGCAGATCTGCCCAACGGGTGCAATTGTCGCGCCTTATCAGTTGGATGCCCGCCGTTGTATCTCTTATCTGACCATTGAGTTGGATGGCCCGATCCCGGAAGAATTTCGTCCGCTGATTGGCAACCGTATTTATGGTTGTGATGATTGCCAATTGATTTGTCCGTGGAATCGTTATGCCGTCACCTCTGCGGAGCACGACTTTTCTCCACGTCACGAGTTACACACACCAGAACTGCTGACACTGTGGTCATGGGATGAAAAAACCTTTCTCAAAACTACCGAGGGCAGCCCGATACGCCGCATAGGTTTTGAAAAATGGCAACGCAATATTGCGGTTGCGCTCGGTAATGGCCCTGTCTCAGACGAGGTCATTCAGGCATTACAAGCCAAACAGGGCGAAACTACCGAACTGGTACAGGAACATATCGACTGGGCGTTACAACAATTACAAACGAAACAAATAGCTGATAACAAAAAACATGCACGGTTGATCCGCTGCATTCATAAAGGCTTACCAGAACATGCTTAAAGGTGATGTATGCGTATTTTAGGTGTTGATATCGGTGGTACTGGCATAAAAGCAGCCATTATCGAAACACAAACCGGCGAACTCGTCAGTGAACATAAACGTATTCCAACCCCCAAACCAGCTACCCCACAAAACATTGCTGAAAGCCTGTCACAGTTAGTGGCTGAATTCACGTGGTCTGGGCCAATTGGCTGCGGTTTTCCGGCAACCGTGCATCATGGCGTCGCTTACAGTGCCAGTAATATCGATCCGAGCTGGATCAACACGGATGCACAAACTCTGTTTTCACAAATAACTGGCCAACCTTGTTTCGTTGTTAATGATGCCGATGCCGCCGGTATGGCTGAAATGCGTTTTGGTGCCGGTCAAAATAATCGAGGTGTCACCATATTGCTAACGATTGGCACTGGGATTGGTTCAGCCGTATTTGTGAATGGTCAGCTACATCCGAATACCGAACTAGGCCATGTGCGTTTTGGTGATAGTATTGCCGAGCGTTATTGTGCTGAGTCAGTACGCATCAAGCTAAATTTAAGCTGGCAGCAATGGGGAACCCGTTTCAATGAATATCTGAATCATTTGGAGTTTGTCTTTAATCCCGATCGATTCATCATTGGCGGCGGCATTGCTGAACATATGGCGCAATTCCAGCCTTACCTGCACACTAAAGCATTAATACTACCAGCCCGTAGTCTGAACCAAGCTGGGATTATTGGTGCAGCGTTATTTGCAGAAAGCCAAATTTGACGAATAAAAAAGCCTCGTTATTCAGACGAGGCTTTTAATTTGTGAACATTACTGATTATTCACTGGCGGGTTTATTTTTTACATCAATAAATGGCACTGCGCTGTTCGGTAACATCGTTTGCGGTAAAGTGCCATTCCAACGTTCCGCTTTGATCAATTCAACCAAATTCGGATTCTGACGTAAAGCGTCCCCTTTCGCCTTAATCGCAGCGGCTTCCGCCTCACCCTTCATACGGGTTGCATCGGCTTCTGCGGCAGCATGTGCTTTGACACTTTCAGCCTGTGCTTTTGCCTGCGTCACGGTAATTTCCGCCTGCACTTTTTCACGTAATGCATTTTGTTGCAACTTGGCAACTTCCACTTCTGCCAACATCCGCTGTTCCACTGATTGCTCATAAGCCTCAGAGAAGTCGATGTTATCTAACTGCACACTCTCAATTAGAATCGGGCCTTGCAGCACTTTAGATACAGAATCATAGATGTCCGCATTTAATTTAGCCCGGTTTTGAATTGAGCTGGCCGCGACATAACTACCAAATACCGTTTTCACTGCTTGTGGTAAACGAGGTTGGATAATTCTGGCTTCTAACGATGGCAAAGAACCAAATTCAGAATAGATCTTCTGTAATTCTGACTCTTGTGCATGCCAGTTGATTGAGACATCGAGAGTCGCTGGTTGCTGATCCCGCGAGTAAGCAGGTAACTGGAAATGCGACACCTGCGTCTGCAAACTTATTGTGTGTGTAGATTCCAGCAAGGGAATTTTGAAGTTAAGACCCGGCTCAGCGATGCGCTGAAAAGCACCAAAACGTAACACAATACCGCGTTCGCCTTGATCCACCGTAAAATATGAGCTGAATAATATAAAAGCAACAATAGCAGCCAAAGCCACAAAAAAGACCGGTTTACCTGCTGATGGAGGTTTAATATTGATGGGATTTTTGGAGACATCAAACATACTTTTATCCTAATGCTTTATGCTTAGTTATATTGAGTAGTTTGATTATATTTGAATTTGGAGCGGGAAACGAGACTCGAACTCGCGACCCTAACCTTGGCAAGGTTATGCTCTACCAACTGAGCTATTCCCGCGTCGCATGGTATTGAACTGATTCTAGATATTGGAGCGGGAAACGAGACTCGAACTCGCGACCCTAACCTTGGCAAGGTTATGCTCTACCAACTGAGCTATTCCCGCATAATATCTAAATCATTTTTGAAAAATTGGAGCGGGAAACGAGACTCGAACTCGCGACCCTAACCTTGGCAAGGTTATGCTCTACCAACTGAGCTATTCCCGCGTCGCAATTGTGTAAGAAACTGATTTGGAGCGGGAAACGAGACTCGAACTCGCGACCCTAACCTTGGCAAGGTTATGCTCTACCAACTGAGCTATTCCCGCAATCAGTGCTCTTGCACAGGGCCCGCATTATAGGGGGGAAGACCTCAAATGCAAGAGCTTTTTGAAAAACCGCTACTAAATGCACATTTCGCGTTCAACGCGTTTAAATAGTAAACACTCGTTCACGATAGAACTGCATTTCCGCAATCGACTCACGAATATCGTCCAATGCTTGATGGCTACCAGTTTTAGTAAATTGATCAAGAATTTCAGGTTTCCAGCGACGCACCAGCTCTTTCACTGTGCTGACATCAATATTACGGTAATGGAAATAACGCTCCAGCTCCGGCATATATTTCACCATGAAGCGGCGATCCTGACCGATACTGTTACCACACATTGGTGATTGACGTTCAGGTACCCACTCTTTCATAAACTCGAGACACACGGCGACCGCTTTCGCTTCGTCATACTCACTGGTACGCACACGAGCCACCAAACCTGATTCACCATGCGTACGGGTATTCCACTCATCCATGCCCGCTAAAACTTCATCTGACTGGTGGATCGCCAGTACCGGCCCTTCCGCCAAGATGTTCAACTCTTTATCCGTAACAATCATAGCTATTTCCAGAATACGGTCAGTTTCTGGTTCCAGACCGGTCATTTCCATGTCTAACCAGATCAGATTCTGTTCATTTTGGCTCATCGTATGTCCTTGTTATCGGGAAAATCAGTAATCAGGTGTATCATAGCGACTTTCTCTATTATTGCGAAATTGACACTGTGGCGAAAAAACCAAAACTCAGTCATGGCCAGCAACGCCGGGTCAGTGCGAATCACCAAAAACGTTTGCAAAAACCACAAGCGGATATTGATGACAGCCTGTTAGGCCCTCCGCTGGAAGGGCTGGTGATCAGTCGGTTCGGAAAGCACGCCGATATTGAAGATAGCAACGGTGAAATTCATCGCTGTAATATGCGTCGCACCTTAGGCAGTCTGGTCACCGGCGATCGCGTAGTTTGGCGTGCCGGTAGTGAAGCATTGCAAGGGATCAGCGGTATCGTTGAAGCAGTGCATCCTCGCCAGTCGGTACTAACCCGCCCTGATTTTTACGATGGGATCAAACCGGTCGCCGCCAATATCGATCAAATCGTGATCGTCTCTGCCGTGTTGCCCGAGTTTTCAACCAATATTGTCGATCGTTATCTGGTGGCCGCCGAGCACGTTGAGATCCAGCCCCTGCTCGTGCTGAATAAAATCGATCTGCTGGATGATGTCTCACGCGCAAAACTGGAAAAACAGTTAGATATTTATCGTAACCTC
>JAYSBB010000039.1:0-16627 GCA_041915645.1 Tolumonas sp. | reverse complement strand
TTCTGAATGTCAGTTGTGAAACTGAACACGGGCTAGATGAACTACAAGCACAGCTAAAAGATAAAATCAGTGTGTTTGTCGGGCAATCCGGGGTCGGTAAATCATCGCTGATCAATGCGTTAGATCCACATGCAAAAGCAGTGACGGGTGAAATATCCGATCAATCCGGCTTAGGCCAGCACACGACCACCACCGCCCGTCTGTATCATTTCGCCAATGGCGGTATGTTGATTGACTCACCGGGTATCCGTGAATTTTCGTTATGGCATCTGGAAAATGATCGCGTGACCTGGTGTTTTAAAGAATTCCGCGATTATTTGGGCGGCTGTAAATTCCGTGACTGTAAACATGGTACAGATCCGGGTTGTTTGATCCGAGCAGCAGTGGAAGAAGGCAAAATCGCTGCTGAACGCTATCAAAACTATCACCGAATTCTGGAATCGATGCAGGATGCGCGCAATATGCGGCATGTCAGCCGCGAATAATTTTCACTCTAGGGATGAAGTGGCGTAGAATTCGCGCCCTTTATTTATTATTGATTTGTTTGAGGTTCACCATGAAATTGCTGGATGTGCTGAAAATAGCAGCCCAATATCTGTTACCAAAACATGCGGTGTCCCGACTGGTCGGTTATCTGGCAGCTGCAGAAGCCGGTGCCGTGACAACTTGGCTGATTAAGGCGTTTATCAAACGTTTTAATATCAATATGAGCGAAGCCGAGTTTGAAGATCCGGCGCATTACAAAACCTTCAATGCCTTTTTTACCCGCAAATTGAAAGACGGTTTGCGCCCTATCGTGGCAGAGCCGGATGCGGTTGCACTACCTGTCGATGGTTGTATCAGTCAACTGGGCGACATTCAGTACGGCCGTATTATTCAGGCTAAACGCCATGATTTCAGTGCCCGTGAACTGTTGGGCGGTGATAACGATTTATCGGATCAATTTCAGAATGGCAAATTCGCCACTATCTATCTGTCACCCCGCGATTACCACCGTATTCATATGCCGCTGGATGGTGAATTACAGAGCATGGTGTATATCCCCGGCGATCTGTTTTCGGTCAATCCACTGACTGCGCAAAACGTCCCGAATCTGTTTGCCCGTAATGAACGCGTCGCTTGTGTCTTCAAAACCGCTTATGGCCCGATGGCTTTGGTGCTCGTCGGGGCAACCATCGTAGCCAGCATTGAAACGGTCTGGGCTGGCACCGTTACACCACCAGCCGGAAAACTGGTGAAACGTTGGGACTTCCACGGCAACACCCCGATCACGCTGAAAAAGGGTGAAGAGATGGGGTTATTTAAACTGGGCAGTACCGTGGTTTGTTTATTCCCGCCGAACATGCTGGAGTTTGCTGAACATCTGCAACCAGAAACAACAACCCGTTTAGGTGAAATATTTGCACAACTGAATAACACTTCTGTGTAATCAAGTTCTGTCACAGCAGATCTGAAAATCAGGTCTGCTGTTCCCTCCGAAATACCTCAAGTTCTTCTATAATCGCAACGCTTTGATGAGAAACAAGATCTTGTCAGGTCATTTCTGGCAAAATATCGCGCGTGTCAGGATGACCATCCGGATAAAAGAGAGCTGATTCTCATTTTTACGTGTTTGCTTTCGCTACAATTTTTTAACACGTTAGAAATTAACTATTTCTGTTCATGCGTTTATAGCCAAAGTAATTGGCGTTGCAGCAATACGACAAGTGAATGAATCCCCATGAGCATAGATTGACTATGTGATTGGAGTGAGTGAACGCCGTCAACGACGCTGCAATTTCGAGTACGAAGGGTATATCAACAAATAAGCAGAAGATGGTTGTACAGATTGAGTCTATTGTTAATAGACCATCAAAGAGTCGCATAACAAACGCTTGGATTTATGAGCCAGAGGAGGCCTAAGTGGACATTATCAAGACCGATGTCGCGATTGTCGGAGCAGGAGGCGGTGGATTACGAGCTGCGATTGCCATTGCAGAAAAAAATCCCGAGCTGGAAATAGCACTGATATCGAAAGTTTATCCAATGCGTAGCCATACGGTGGCTGCCGAGGGTGGTGCAGCAGGGGTCGTTCGTGAAGATGATAGTCTCGACAATCATTTCCATGACACCGTTTCTGGTGGCGACTGGTTATGTGAACAGGATGTCGTTGAGTATTTTGTTGAAAATGCGCCAAAAGAACTGACTCAGCTGGAACACTGGGGCTGCCCTTGGAGCAGAAAAGAAGACGGCAAAGTTAACGTTCGCCCATTTGGCGGCATGAAAATTCCGAGAACCTGGTTTGCTGCCGATAAAACCGGCTTCCATATTCTGCATACCCTGTTCCAAACCTCGATTAAATACCCTTCTATTAAACGCTTTGATGAACATTTCGTACTCGATTTGTTAGTACATGATGGTCGCCCACAAGGTGTGGTCTGTTTTGATATTCAAAATGGTGTCACCCGCATTATTCAGGCGAAATCCGTGATTATTGCCACCGGTGGTGGCAGCCGCGTTTATCGCTTCAACACTAACGGTGGCATCGTTACTGGCGATGGCATGGCACTGGCTTACCGTCATGGTGTGCCACTGCGTGACATGGAATTCGTTCAGTATCACCCAACCGGCCTACCCGGTTCAGGCATTCTGATGACCGAAGGCTGCCGTGGTGAAGGCGGCATTCTGCTGAACAAAGATGGCTATCGTTATCTGCAAGATTATGGTCTCGGCCCGGAAATTCCGGTCGGTGAAACCAAAAACAAATACATGGAATTAGGTCCACGTGACCGTTTGTCGCAAGCCTTCTGGCAGGAACAACAAAAAGGTCGCACGATAAAATCGCCATTCGGTGATATCGTGCATCTGGATCTGCGCCATCTGGGCGAGAAAAAACTGCTGGAACGTCTGCCATTTATTTGTGAATTGTCGCGTGCCTATGTGGGTGTTGATCCAGTCAAAGAGCCGATCCCGGTTCGTCCAGTTGTTCACTACACCATGGGCGGTATCGAAACAGATGGCATGGGCGCAACCCGTATGCCAGGTCTGTTTGCCGTGGGTGAATGCGCGTCAAATGGCCTGCATGGCGCCAACCGTTTAGGTTCCAATTCCCTGTGTGAAATCGTGGTCTTCGGTAAAGTGGCCGGTGAACAAGCGGCCTTGTTTGCCAAAGAGCACAGCCACATCGATAGCAACATTCTTTATCGTCAAGGTATGGAAGTCGTTGCGAAATCGATGTCTCTGATGGAAAACGGCGGCACCGAAAACCCGGCGGATATCCGCAATGAGATGGGTGATGCAATGGAAAGTGGCGTGGGTATCTACCGTACCGCCGAAACCATGCAAAACACCATTGATAAGCTGAAAGAGCTGAAAGAGCGCTATAAACGCGTTCGTGTCGCCGATAAATCCTCCGTCTTTAACACCGACTGGCTCTACACCATCGAATTAGGTTTCCTGCTTGATGTAGCAGAGTCTGTGGCGCATTCCGCCATGCAGCGTAAAGAATCACGCGGTTCACACCAGCGTATCGATGGTTATGAAGAACGTGATGACGTGAACTATCTGAAACACTCATTGGCTTTCCGCAATGAAGATGGTGCCCCAACCATTGAATACAGTGATGTCAAAATTACCAAGTCACAGCCAGCAAAACGCGTGTATGGCTCAGAAGCAGAGAAAGGAGCGAAATAATGGCTGAGAGCATGGATATTGAAGTATTACGGTATCGCCCGGAAGAGGACAACGAACCGTGGACTCAGCGTTATCAGGTGCCGTTTACTCATGAGATGTCGATCCTGGAAGCACTGACCTATATCAAGGATCACATTGACTCAACCCTGAGCTACCGCTGGTCTTGCCGTATGGCGATTTGCGGCTCTTGTGGCATGATGGTCAACGGTAAACCGAAACTGGGCTGTAAAACGTTCCTGCGTGATTACATCAGTGAAGGCAAAATCCGCCTCGAACCACTGGCCAATTTCCCTATCGAGCGCGATCTCGTGGTGGATATGTCCGATTTCATGCAGAAATTGGAAAAAATTAAGCCTTACATCATCCCGAAAGAAGAAAAAAATCTTTGTGATGGTGAATACCTGCAAACGCCAAAACAGCTCGCGCAATACAAACAATTTTCACAGTGCATTAACTGTGGTTTGTGTTATGCCGCCTGCCCGCAGTATGCACTGAAACCGGAATTCCTCGGCCCAGCCGCTATCGCCCTGCTCTATCGTTACAACGAAGACAGTCGTGATGGTGCCAAGGAAGAGAGAATGAAACTCATACACCAGGAAGCTGGCGTATGGAGCTGTACTTTCGTTGGCTTCTGTTCTGAAGTTTGTCCGAAAGGCGTTGACCCAGCGGCCGCAATTCAACTGTATAAAGCTGAAAGTGCGAAAGATTATGTCATCGCGATGTTCAAACCGGAGGACTGATCATGGATATCTCTCAAAGCAAACGTAAACCGTATGTCCGTCAGGTTAAAAAGAGCTGGTGGCTGCGTAACAGTTTCTATACCGGTTATATGCTGCGTGAAGGTACCTGTATTTTTGTCGGTGCCTATGCCGTTATCCTGTTGTGTGGTTTGTTGCGCTTAAGCCAAGGTGCTGCAGCATTTGCTGGCTGGTTGACAGCATTACACAGCCCATTGGCGATTTTGTTTCATCTGCTGGCCTTGGCTGCATGTTTGTTTCATGCCAAAACCTGGTTCTCTCTGGCACCGAAAGCTGTTCGTATTTTTAAGGGCGAAGAGCTGCTGCCGGCAAAACCTATCATTATGGCGCAATATATCGGTCTGGCTGTTGTCAGCGTGATCGTGTTATTGATTGCGATCTTGGCCTGATAAGGAGCATTCACCATGAAACGTTCTGATGAACCAGTATATTGGCTATTGTTTGGTGCTGGTGGTGTGGTTGCCGCTGTGCTGTTGCCGGTGTTGATCCTGATCACCGGGTTGCTGGTACCACTTGGCATTCTGAATGCCGACACCTTAAGTTATGAAAAAATGCACGCACTGGCGACCTCCTGGTGGGGAGCCCCCATCCTGTTAGCCGCTATCGCATTACCTATCTTTCATGCCATGCACCGTGTTTATCATGGCTTGCATGATTTAGGTATTCATCCAACTAAATTCCTGCATTATCTGTTGTATGGTTTTGCATTTTTAGTTTCTGTCGCTGCGTTAACATTACTGATACAAATGCACTAACAACCATTGTATCTCGCTAAAAGCAGCGTATGATGTCCAAAACCGGAGGCCTTAGAAACCTACCGGTTTTTTGTGCCTGATTTTCAGTAATACATTGAGGCAATGACCCATGCGTATCGAAGAAGATCTGAAGCTTGGTTTTAAAGATGTCCTGTTCCGCCCTAAACGCTCCACACTGAGCAGCCGCTCACAAGTCGAATTACATCGTGAATTTCGCTTTCGTCATACCCAAACCACTTGGCATGGTGTCCCAATCATTGCGGCCAATATGGATACTGTTGGTACGTTTACCATGGCTAAAGCACTGGCTAGTTTCGACGTCATGACCGCGATCCATAAGCATTATAGTGAACAGCAATGGCAAGCCTTCATACAGCAAAGTAACGATGCCATGTTGCAATATTGCATGGTGTCTACCGGTACATCGAAAGAAGATTTCCTGAAGTTGCAGCGCATTTTGGCCTTATCGCCGGCATTGCGCTTTATCTGTGTGGATGTGGCCAATGGTTACTCGGAACATTTCACTGATTTCGTAAAAAAAGTACGCGATGCATTTCCACAGCACGTTATTTGTGCCGGCAACGTGGTGACCGGTGAAATGGTGGAAGAACTCGTTCTCTCAGGTGCCGATATTGTAAAGGTTGGCATTGGCCCCGGTTCAGTCTGTACCACCCGCGTAAAAACCGGTGTCGGTTATCCGCAACTCTCGGCCATTATTGAGTGCGCTGATGCCGCCCATGGCTTAGGCGGGCAAATCGTCGCAGATGGCGGCTGTACTTGCCCAGGTGACGTTGCCAAAGCCTTTGGCGGCGGTGCTGATTTCGTGATGCTCGGCGGTATGCTGGCGGCCCATGAAGAATCCGGCGGCGAGAAATTTGAACGCGATGGTAAAACCTTTATGCGTTTTTATGGCATGAGTTCATCCACTGCGATGGAACAACATGCCGGTGGTGTCGCGCATTACCGTGCTTCTGAAGGGAAAACCGTCGAGCTCGCCTTCCGTGGTTCCGTCTCTTCCACGATTCAAGACATTCTTGGCGGTGTACGCTCAACCTGTACCTATGTTGGCGCGTCCAAGCTGAAAGAGCTCACCAAACGCACTACATTCATTCGTGTCAGTGAACAAGAAAACCAAATTTACGGTCGCGAATAATAATAAACGGGGCATAAAGCCCCGTTTAAATCCGAACAATTATATCAAACCCTGATATTGATGTTGGAACCCACACGTTCATCGTAAGAACCGGAAGAAGCTGCCGGGGTGGGTTGCGGAACAGTCACCGCTGCACTTTGGATCAGCTGAAGAGCTGCCTGTCCCTGTGCTTCCTGCTGTTTTTTGGCCAAACTGGCAGTTAATGCTATTTGTCCATAATCAGCACTGCTTGCAGAAACATTCATATTCCATCCCCTAAACAACATCTATATAGGTTAACTATAGCAGAAACTATGATTGTTTAAAAAACAATCATATTCCATCCCCTAAACAACATCTATATAGGTTAACTATAGCAGAAACTATGATTGTTTAAAAAACAATCATCACAAAAATTGCACTAACGCTATCACAACCGGCATGGTTAACGCGCTTAATAGCGTCGATAAAAAGACCGTCTGTGAGGCAAACTCAGGGTCTGATTTATATTCTATCGCCAGCAATACCGTATTCACTGCAGATGGCGCTGCGGCACAAATCACCATCACCTGAGCCACCACGCCATGGATGCCCCAAATCCAGCATACGAGGGCCGCCAGCAGTGGGCCAGCCAATAATCGCATGCCATTCGATACTAACACCCGGAAATTACGTACATACAACCGCGTGCTGGCCAGCTGTGCGCCTAAGGTAACCAATGCCGTTGGTACTAACCCTTGTGCCATCAGATCCATCGATGTCCAAAGCGGTTTGGGCACATCAATGCTCAGCCAGCGACAAAACAACGCTAGTAATACCGCATAGGTCATGGGCATACGAAAGTTATCCAACACCGCAGCCTTCCACGAGCTATTACTGCTGCTGGCATTCATCACACCAATGGTATTCGTTAACAATTGCTGGATCAGCATCACAACAATTTGCACCGAAAATGCAAATGCCGTGTGATACATCAGCTGCACCAGCGGAATACAGTAATTACCACTGTTGTAAAAACAGACTGAATTGATAAATGCACTACGTTTACTGGCATCCAGCTTTAATATGCGGGCACAACCCAGGCAAACCACCCAGAGCAATGCAAACAACACCAGATTCGCCAGAATCAGATCCTGAAGTAATGCACTATTCAATTCCGTCTTATAAATCGTGGTAAACAATAGTGCCGGAATAAAAATGTAAAATTGAATTTTGGTTAGAGTGGCGACATTCAGCGGAAACTTTCGCTGTAACAGGTAACCGGCACCAATAGGGATAAAAATAGGTAGGATGATATTAAAGAATAAAAAACTAACAGTCTGCATGCCCCCCTCCGATAAATTAGCAATAAATGGGTTAGCAATAGTAGACGGTTATTACAACACACCTGTCGCGCTATCTTTATGTTTTGTGACAAAAAAGCTGAGACTATTCGATATCGAGATATTTATGCAGTTGAATAGATAAACGCCAATTACGTTGGATACAAACTTCCATCGCCAATGCCGTCGCACGCGGTTTCTGGCTAATAGGTTGTAAGCAGATCACTTTTTGGGAAACATCAATATCCGCTAATAAGGCGTCAAGCTGGGCAATATGTTTCGCGGTTGCGACTGGATGCTTGATTTCATTGGCCCGCAACAAGGTTTCAGCCAATACTTCATAACCGCCCGCCATTTTGATTTTTGGCGATACCGTGACCCAACAAGCGTCATCCGCTCGAATTGGTTGAGTCCCACTAGTTTCTATCTGTACCCGATAACCATGTGCCAATAATGTTTGCGACAACGCCATCAGATCGTATTCACAAGGTTCTCCACCAGTGATTACCACATGTTTTGCGGTATACCCTTGTTCGGAAAAACACGACAAGATCTCTTCCGGGCTAAACCAACTCCAAGCTGCTTTCGGTTTTTTCACCGTAAATTGCCGGATAGGAATAAGATGATCGGCATCCAGTTCCCACGAATGTTTTGTATCACACCACGAGCAGCCGACTTTACAGCCCTGCAGGCGAACAAAAATAGCCGGCACCCCGGAGAAAAAGCCTTCCCCTTGGATACTCTGGAAAATTTCATTGATGGGATAATGGTTAGTCATCTTTTTTACCAGAAATGAAAAGACCAATCCCAAAGGATTGGCCTATTCAACGATGTCTATTACTGAATAGAATTATTCAGCAACAACAGCCACTTTAACAGTGGTGTTTACATCAGTGTGCAGGTGAATAACGATGTCGTATTCACCAACGCTGCGCAGAACGCCGTCCGGCATGCGAACTTCGCTCTTAGCAACAGCAACACCAGCAGCAGTGATCGCGTCAGCGATATCACGGGTGCCAACTGAACCGAACAGTTTACCTTCGTCACCAGCTTTGGTAGCGATAGTTACGTTGGTCAGTGCAGACAGCGCAGCAGCACGAGCTTCAGCAGCAGCTTTAACGTCAGCCAGTTTGGCTTCCAGTTCAGCGCGGCGAGCTTCGAAAGCAGCCAGGTTGTCTTTGGTAGCCATTACAGCTTTACCTTGTGGGAACAAGTAGTTACGAGCGAAACCGCTTTTAACTGTAACTTTTTCACCCAGACCGCCCAAATGAGCGATTTTGTCTAACAGAATAACTTCCATTACCTTTCCTCGGTTTAGGTTGAGTTAGGCCAAGTGCCGATTACTTGTTGTGCAGATCGGTATACGGCAGCAGAGCCAGGTAACGAGCACGTTTGATAGCACGTGCCAGTTGACGCTGATATTTAGCACGAGTACCAGTGATACGGCTTGGTACGATCTTGCCAGATTCAGTAACGTAGTTTTTCAGAGTAACGGTGTCTTTGTAATCGATTTCGATTACACGTTCAGCAGTGAAACGGCAGAACTTACGACGACGGAAAAAACGTGACATGTCGATTATCCTCTATGATGACTGGAATTATTCAGCAGCTTCTTCAGCTTCTTCGGCACGCGCGTCGTCACGACGTGGACGCTCTTCACGTGCTTTCAGCATCGGAGATACTTCAGTCACAGCGTGTTTAGTGCGCATGATCATGTTGCGGATAACCGCATCGTTGAAACGGAAGTTGTTTTCCAGTTCGTCGATAGCGCTCTGCTCAGATTCTACGTTCATCAGAACATAATGAGCTTTGTGCAGTTTGTCGATTGGGTAAGCCAGTTGACGACGGCCCCAATCTTCCAGACGATGGATAGTACCACCAGCAGCTTTGATAGCGCCGGTATAACGCTCGATCATGCCTGGAACTTGTTCGCTCTGGTCCGGATGAACCATGAATACGATTTCGTAGTGACGCATGAGTTGCTCCTTACGGGTTAGTAGCCTTCGTGATGGACCAGTCAAACCGTCGAAGGCAAGGAACTTAAAAAAAGTGACTGATTTTTGAAGGGTCGTATTCTATGCAGCGTATACTTTAATAGCAATCATATTTTGTTATTTCTCTAATGAATTAGTACAGAGGTCAGGCTATGCATACACGAACCCGAATGGTCGCGCCGGTTGAAGCATTACCGGGCCGCACAACACCAATGGAACTGGAACCATTACATTATGTAAAACAGGTCAGCATGCTACCGCCTTACCCAGCTGGATTGGAGGTTGCTCATTTCGCCATGGGCTGTTTCTGGGGCGTAGAGCGATTGTTTTGGGAACAACCCGGCGTGTATGTGACAGCCGTCGGTTATCAGGCCGGCTATACACCTAACCCGACGTATGAAGAAGTCTGTTCCGGTTATACCGGCCATGCGGAAAGTGTTCGTGTGGTGTTTGATCCGAAAGTCATTAGTTATGCCAAATTATTAAAATTATTCTGGGAGCATCATGACCCGGCGCAGGGCGCTCGTCAGGGTAACGATATCGGTACGCAATACCGCTCGATGATCTTGACCAGCAACGAATCTCAACAGCAAGAGGCGATCCAAAGTCGCGATCATTATCAGTCGGCTATGTGGGCGTATAATGATTCCCGCACCATTACGACCGAAATCGCTGTGGCACACGATTTTTATTTCGCTGAACAACACCACCAGCAATATCTGGCTAAAAACCCCGACGGATATTGTGGTCTGGCGGGTATAGGGATTTGTCTGCCGTCTAAATAAAGCGGAAACAAAAAAGGACGCAGAGGCGTCCTTTTTCTTAGTACGAAGTTTTGGGCGATAGAAAATTAACGCGAACCAATCTGAACCAGTTGACCTTCCCCACTCACAGCAAAACTCACCGCTGCGGCAGGCACAAAACAGGACTCCCCGGCGGATAACATCAGAGTATCCGCACCAGCATGGATCGTCGCCGAACCATTCAGACAGAACAGGATCAGCGCCGTGCTAGTTTCGCTGGCAATGGCCTCTGCATTCAGATTGACCAAGGTAAACGAGAAATCCGCCACCGGGATCGGATAATCACTAATTGGCCCCAGCACCATCGGGCGCATCAACAATTCCGCTGCCGGCTTGGCGACAAAATCCACATTTGCCAGCAAAGCATCAATATCCATATGTTTTGGTGTTAAACCGGCACGCAAGACGTTATCGGAGCTGGCCATCGCTTCCAACCCAACACCTTGCAGATAAGCATGTGGGGTTTTGGCATACAGGAACATCGCCTCGCCTGGCTGCAAAGTTATGACATTCAACAGCAATGGCGCGAACAAGCCCATGTCTTCCGGATAAAACGCAGCTAACCGCAACACTTCCGCGAACGCTTCTTCATCCTGACGATGCTGTGCCGTCGCCAGCAAGCGAGTCACCGTTTCACGACGCGCATCGCCTTGTAAACGCAATGAAGCGGCAAACAACGCTTTTAGCATCGCATCCGTTGGCTGCTGACAAAAGGCATCTATTTCTGCTTGCAGTGCCGGTAGCGATAACCCCTGCAGCAGTGAAACGATTTCCGCAAACTCACGAAAACCGTTCATTGCCCGATATGGCGTCAGCGCATAGACCAATTCTGGCTTATGGTTGGGATCTTTAAAGTTACGCTGCGCAGCAGTAAGTGGTACGCCTGCTGCATTTTCTGCCGCAAAACCAGCTTCGGAACTGGCTTTATCTGGATGCACCTGGATCGATAATGGTTCCGCAGCTGCCAGCACTTTAAACAGATAAGGCAGTTCACCAAAATTCGCCAAAGCATCGCCCAGAACAGCGGCTGCATCTTGTTGAATGAAGGCATCTAAACGCAGGGGTTCACCGTGCTCGTTGATTAAAGTTGAACAACCGTTGGGATGTGCCCCCATCCAGATCTCCGCCTGAGGCAGGTGCTCTGGGTTAGCAACACCATACATCTGCTGGAAAGCATTTTTACTGCCCCAGGCATAGTTTTGAATTGGGTTCTGCATCCGATAAATGCGGTTAGAGGAAAAACTCATTATGTGTACCTTCTACAGTGTTTGTTAACTACAACACGGGGAATAAACCCGAATGTCATTTCAACCTCAATGTGTCGGTCACATTCCATGAGTGCCCCCCACTGCATAGAATTAGACGCCAACTTTATTTTTGTACCATTCTACTGGTACAGGGTTCGGCTGAATCGTTGATTAAAACACAACGCCACAGCCGACTTTTTGCGATGGATTAATTCAGGCGGTAAACCTTAATATTATTAAAGCCCTGCTCTTTCAGATACAACGCCTGCAATTTGCTCATCACGCCACGTTCGCAATACAGCAAGTAGGTTTTGCTCTGGTCCAAATCGCCAAACTGTGTAGCCAGCTTATAAAACGGTAAATGCAGAACGGTCATCCCTTCCGGCGTAAACGGTTTTTCTTCATGTTCATCCGGTGAGCGGATATCCAGAATTACTTCGTTTTCCGTCAAGGAAGAAGTCGTTTCCACTTCCTGCACTTGTGCGGCCGTTTCATTGGCAATGTCACGAATATCCATCACTCTGGCATTCGCGATCACATTATCTAAGATCTCAAAATTGAATTTTTCTTCATTAGCCAGCACGTCGTCATAACGCGCTTTGACGGTTGGTTTATTGGAAATGACGCCGCAATATTCCGGCATGGTTTCCGCAAATTCCTGCGTACCAATCGCCCGCGCCTGATCGATGATGTCTTGCTTATCGCTGACGATCAGCGGGCGCAGGATCAACGTTTCTGTCACGCGATCAATCACCGACAAGTTAGTGACAGTCTGGCTGGAAACCTGACCGACACTCTCACCGGTCACCAACGCTTCCACGCCCATACGTTCCGCGACACGGGAAGCGGCACGCATCATCATACGTTTCAACACGACGCCCATCAGGCCGTTATCGATTTTTTCTAAGATTTCACCGACCACCGGTTCAAAAGGCACGGCCACAAACTTCACTCGGTGCGATTGGCTGTATTTACTCCACAGATAATAGGCGACCTGTTTTACGCCAATTTCATGTGCGGCACCGCCCAGATTAAAGAAGCAATAATGCACACGGCTACCACGTTTGATGAACAGGTAAGACGCCACGCCAGAGTCAAAACCACCCGACATTAGGCTTAAAACATCTTCCTGTGTGGATAGCGGATAACCGCCCAGACCTTTATGAATTGCGGTCACCAGATAGAGCTGATCGTTTTCAATCTGCAGATTGATTTGCAGATCAGGATTCGCGAGTCGCACCCCTTTCGATGGAAAATTCTGATTCAGACCACCGCCAACATAACGTTCAATTTCGATGGAAGAAAATTCATGTTTCCCTTTGCGTTTTACCCGTACACAGAAGGTTTTATCGGCAATAGTGGAACCATAAACTACCGCGGTGTGCTCGTAAATGCTGTGCAGATCGGTAAACGGCAGCTGCGTAACCTCTAGGAATGCCTGGATACCAGGGATGCAGCTTAGGCGTTCCACCAGCTTGTCGCGATTTTCAGGCGCATCATTTTTACTGGACACCATGAGCTTGTCCCAGTCGTTACGCACGGTGACGGTTTCATCCACTTTTTGCAGGACGTTACGGATGTTACCTTGCAAAATTTTCACCATGCGCTGGCGAACGGATTTACTTTTAATGGTGATTTCTGGAAACAGTTTAATGATGAACTTCATGTCAACGCTCGGTTAGCTGGCGAAAAGTGGCGCATTATAATCCAGCCGGCGTCAGAAACTAAGCCTTGTAGGACGAGATCACAGAGTTTCTACGCCTGCACGGTAGACTAATGGTAAGATAGGTAAATTATTTACTTTGATGATCAGAACCCGTCATGGCCGCGAAAAAGACCGAATCATTAAGTTTTGATGCCGCACTCGGCGAGCTGGAACAAATTGTTCAGCAGCTTGAACAAGGCGACCTCCCACTGGAAACAGCACTGAAACAATTTGAACGCGGCATTCAGCTGGCCCGGGTCAGTAAACAAAAATTAGAACAGGCAGAGCAGCAAGTGCAGATCTTGTTACAACAGGGTGAGCAGGAAAAACTGGCTCCTTTTACTGTTGAACAAACCACTCGCTCGAGCGCAGAGGACGAATAAGTGTCATTGCAGACCTTTTCCCAGCACTATCGACAACGCATTGATAGCCTGCTGTTACAGCATATTGAAGCCTTACCCGATCTATCCCCCAACTTAAAAGCCGCCATGCGGCATGGGCTGGTGTTGGGCGGTAAACGGGTACGACCATTTCTGGTGTATGCCACCGGTTTAATGCTGGGTGTTGAAGAAGCCTTATTAGACGGCCCGGCAGCAGCTATTGAATGTATTCATGCTTATTCGCTGATCCATGACGACTTGCCAGCGATGGATGACGATGATCTGCGTCGTGGTCATCCAACCGTACACAAAGCGTTTGATGAAGCGACCGCAGTGCTGGCGGGTGATGCGTTACAAACACTGGCCTTCTCAATTCTGGCCGATCATCCATTCCCTGATCATTTACGCGCACAACAGGTCAAAATGCTAGGCGCTTTAGCACAGGCATCTGGTTATGCCGGTATGTGTGGTGGTCAGGCTCTCGATCTGGCCGCCGAAGGCCAGCACGTTGGCTTGCAGGCACTAGAACAAATTCACCGCCATAAAACCGGTGCGCTGATTGAGTGTGCCGTGCAATTAGGCGCGTTGTGTCAGCAGAATGTGACAGCGGAAACACTGTCGGCACTGAAAACCTATGCGGCGGCAATCGGTCTGGCGTTTCAGGTGCAGGATGACATTCTGGATGTGGTCAGTGATACCGAAACACTGGGTAAACCGCAGGGTTCAGATCAAGCTTTAGAGAAAAGCACCTACCCTGCTTTGTTAGGTTTAGATGCTGCCCGTGAACTGGCGCGTGATTTACACCAACAGGCACTCGCGGCACTGCAACCACTGCCTTACAACACTGAAATATTGTCTGCGTTCGCCGATTACATCATCGAGCGCGCATATTAATGTCGGATAATAACAAACCCATGACGATTGATATGACCGAATATCCAACGCTGGCATTAGTGAATTCACCAGCGGATCTGCGGCAATTTCCGGAAGAGCGTTTAACCCAGTTGTGTCAGGAACTGCGAACATTTTTACTGCATTCTGTCAGCCGTAGTAGCGGCCATCTTGCATCCGGGCTTGGCGTCGTAGAACTGACCGTCGCATTACATTACGTCTATCAGACTCCGGTAGATAAACTGGTGTGGGATGTTGGTCATCAGGCCTATCCACATAAAATTCTGACTGGTCGCCGTGATCAGATGGAAACGATCCGCCAAAAAGGCGGGATCCACCCTTTCCCTTGGCGCGAAGAGAGTGAATATGACCCGCTGAGTGTTGGTCATTCCAGCACGTCAATTGGTGCCGCATTAGGTATGGCTGTCGCCGCAAAACGTCAGGGGCTGGATCAAAAAGTTGTTGCCGTGATTGGTGATGGTGCGCTGACGGCCGGCATGGCATTTGAAGCATTGAATCATGCCGGTGACCTGCATGAAGACATGCTGGTTATCTTAAATGATAACGAAATGTCGATTTCGGAAAACGTCGGTGCACTGAATAACCATCTGGCAAAATGGTTATCTGGATCGCTTTACACCACTTTGCGAGAAGGCGGCAAAAAAGTCTTATCCGGCATGCCGCCTGTGAAAGAGCTGGCGCGACGTGCCGAAGAACACATTAAAGGCATGGTGATCCCAGGCACCTTGTTTGAAGAGCTGGGCTTTAACTACATCGGCCCGATTGATGGTCACGACATTAAAGCATTAGTAAAAACGCTGAAAAATATGCGTCAGCTGAAAGGCCCACAACTGCTGCACGTGATGACCAAAAAAGGCAAGGGTTATGACCCGGCCGAAAAAGATCCTATCGGTTATCACGGAGTACCGAAATTTAACCCCGAAGATGACTGTTTGCCGAAAAGTAAAAGCAGCAAACCAACCTTCTCCAACATTTTTGGGCAATGGTTATGCGATACCGCTGCCGTAGATAACAAACTGGTCGGGATCACACCGGCGATGCGTGAAGGTTCTGGCATGGTCGAGTTTTCCCAACGATATCCTGACCGTTATTTTGATGTCGCGATTGCCGAACAGCACGCAGTGACATTTGCTGCTGGGCTTGCCATCGAAGGCATGAAACCGGTAGTGGCGATGTATTCCAGCTTTACACAGCGCGCTTACGACCAGATCATTCATGATGTGGCGATCCAGAATCTGCCTGTGTTGTTTGCCATTGACCGTGCCGGTTTAGTCGGTGCCGATGGCCCGACGCATCAGGGCGCTTTTGATATCAGTTTCCTGCGTACTGTGCCCAACATGGTGATCATGACGCCATCGGATGAAAACGAATGTCGCTTAATGCTGACCACCGGTTATCAGCTTAACCAACCAGCAGTAGTAC
The DNA here is from genome assembly GCA_041915645.1 of Tolumonas sp. Taxonomy (GTDB): domain Bacteria; phylum Pseudomonadota; class Gammaproteobacteria; order Enterobacterales; family Aeromonadaceae; genus Tolumonas. Next base: position 525 of record JAYSBB010000039.1, on the reverse strand, counting down.
GTTACCCACGCGGTAGTGGCTGTGGCGCTGCGCTCAGTGCTGAGCTTGAGACCTTACCCATTGGCAAAGGCCGTATTAAACGCCAAGGTCAGGGCATTGCCCTGCTCTGTTTTGGCACGCTGTTACATCAGGCCAAAGTGGTAGCAGAAAAGCTGGATGCTACGCTGGTCGATATGCGTTTCGTCAAACCGCTGGATACTGAGCTGCTGAAAACCATTACCGCACAGCACGACATTCTGGTGACCGTGGAAGAAAATGCGATTCAGGGCGGTGCTGGCTCGGCAGTGAACGAGTGGATGATGACACAACGCTTGTTAAAACCAGTGTTGAATATCGGTCTGCCCGACCGCTTTATTGAACAAGGCACTCAAGAAGAGATCTATCACGATCTGAAACTGGACAGTGCTGGCCTTGAACAGCAGATCAAAGACTTTATGGCGTAAAGAATTACGCAGTTCCAATAAAATAAAGGCTCCGATATGGAGCCTTTATTAATGAATATCAGACTAACCGTTTACCTGTCGC
>JAYSBB010000038.1:0-22450 GCA_041915645.1 Tolumonas sp. | reverse complement strand
GGTTGCTTCCACCGCATCACGCACGGTGTTAAACACCGGCAAACCTAAATGCGTTGTGCCACCTTTACCCGGCGAAGTGCCACCCACCATTTGCGTGCCGTAGGCAATCGCTTGTTCAGAATGGAAAGTACCTTGTGAACCGGTAAAACCCTGGCAGATAACTTTAGTATCTTTGTTGATCAGAACGCTCATGCCACGGCCTCCGCTGCTTTAACGACTTGTACCGCAGCATCGGTCAGACTGGTTGCTGCAATAATGTTTAATCCACTTTCCGCCAGTTTCTGCGAGCCCAGCTCAGCATTGTTACCTTCCAGACGCACGACGACCGGCACTTTCACGCCGACTTCGGCCACGGCACCGATGATGCCTTCTGCGATCAGATCACAACGCACGATACCACCGAAAATGTTCACCAGCACCGCTTTCACTTTGCTGTCAGACAAGATCAGTTTGAAGGCTTCGGTAACGCGTTCTTTGGTAGCGCCACCACCCACATCGAGGAAGTTGGCCGGGAATCCACCGTGGTGTTTGATGATGTCCATGGTGCCCATCGCCAAGCCAGCACCATTGACCATACAGCCGATGCTGCCATCAAGGGCCACGTAGTTCAGCTCCCAACGGGCTGCTTCGACTTCACGCGGATCGTCTTGTGACTCATCGTTCCACGCTTTCAGTTTTGGCTGACGATACAGTGCATTGCTGTCGATATTGATTTTGCCATCCAGACACAGCAGATTACCTTCGCCGGTGATCACCAATGGGTTGATTTCCAGCAGTGCCAGATCGCAGGCCACAAACATTTTGCCTAGACCTAAGAAGATCTTGGTGAACTGTTTCAGCTGTTCGGCATTTAAACCGAGTTTGAAACCCAGCTCACGCGCCTGATAGGCTTGCGGGCCAGTCAGCGGATCGAGTGTGGCTTTGTGAATGAGTTCAGGGGTGTTGTGAGCAACGGTTTCGATGTCCATGCCACCTTCGGTGGAAGCCATAAACACCACGCGACGCGAGCTGCGGTCAACCACGGCGCCCAAATACAGCTCTTTGGCGATGTTGCCGCAGGTTTCCACCAGAATGGTATTCACTGGCTGACCACTGGCGTCAGTTTGATACGTCACCAGACGTTTACCTAACCAATGCTCGGCAAATTCGCGGACATCCTGCTCGCTGGAGGCAACTTTCACGCCACCCGCTTTACCACGACCACCAGCATGAACCTGACACTTCACAACCCACTTATCGCCACCCAATTTTTTGGTGGCAGCAACAGCCTCACCAGCAGAAGAACAGGGAATGCCTGAAGGCACAGGCAGGCCGTAGTCAGCAAATAATTGCTTGGCCTGATATTCATGCAAATTCATTGTGTTTATCCATAAACTGGTTATTGAAAGACTTGTTACTGAAAGACTTTTATAGGACTAGGTGTTATCCAAAAAGAGCATCACTAGGCACTTGCACCAACATCAGCCCTGCTCGCAATCCCGGACGCACACTGGCATTGGGGAATAGCACCCATTCGTGAGGCTGTTGCACCTGATAGGTAATCTCTCCATCACTGGCCAGCACATCACCTGCATAAAAACGAGTAAAGTTCTTCACCGATTCAGGAAAATTCAGCCGGAATTGTTCGCTGATCTTCTTCAGTTCTTGTGTGACTCGATAAACCTTAATCGGCTCAGCTGCATGCGGCAGTAGGTTAATGCCAGTGATCAGAGAAATAAGCCCTTGGTTGATCAGCGCAAACTGATTGAGATCGTTCTGCCCGAATGGCCGAGCTTTTCCTAATTCCAGTGTGCAGCTCTCCGCCTGACAATGCTGGCTAGTGAAATAACTGAATGTACCGCTCGGGGCCTGGTTGATCACCAGCGCTTCAACACCGGAATGATGCAACCAGTCGAGCATTCTCCGGCTATAAAGTTCGTTATCGGTATGTGGCAACAAACCGAATCGCTGGTGATGTGATTCACGGATCGCAGTGTGCAGATCAAAGTGCAGACGCTCGCCTTCATTACTCTGATCATAAAAGTCACGAACTAACTGTTCGAGCTGCTCTGCGCGCGCGGTTTCTGCGCAATCGGAAAATTGATCATAATGGCGGCTAAACAAACGATTCAGATCAATCTGGTTGTAGCGCTCGCCGCTGACCATTGCCGCTGGGTTACCAAAAATAACCAACAGACGCACTTGCAAACGGCGCTTGCCATGCAGTAAATCACTGACCAATGCGGCCAGTAGTTCAATCGGTGCGGTTTCATTGCCATGAATGCCGGCGGATAAAACCACATTCTTCCGATAACCGTGCAAAGGCTCCAGCTCTAAGACGCCCTGAGCCAACCATTGCCAGCGCAGATTGAAGTTGCTGCCGCTATGTTCCAGCGGCTCTCGACCTGAGAGCGTCATTTGCAGAAAATCAAACATGCTGACCTCTATTGCTGGAACGGATAAATGCTGCCTAACCCCATGATCCGGGTTAGTTCGTCCAACGCCTGACGATTTTCAATTAAGAGTTGCGGATCAGCTAAATCGGCTTCGGTTAAGCGATCACGATAATGGCGTTCAACCCAATTATTGAGAGTTAAAAACAGTGACTCATTCATCAGCACACCAGGCGCCACCGCTTGTAATTCGGCATCAGTTAACACCACGCGCAATCGTAAACACGCTGGGCCACCGCCATTACGCATGCTTTCGCGTAAATCGAAAACTTTCACTTCGTTGATCGGGCCACTATTGCTGACAAGGCTACTCAAATAATCCCACACGCGCTGATTTTGGCGGGATTCTTCCGGCACGACGATCATCATTTTGCCGTCAGGTTTACTGAGTAACTGGCTATTAAACAGATAAGTGCCCACCGCATCGGCCACCGACACCTGAGCAGTCGGCACTTCCATAGAGATAAACTGATGACCCAACGCTGACATCTTTTGGCTGATCTCATCCAGCGCCTGCGTTTGGTTTAAAAATGCCTGCTGATGGTGGAACAGTACATTGCGATTGCTCACCGCAATCACATCGTTATGGAATACACCTTGATCAATGACATCCGGGTTTTGTTGAATAAACACGGTTTTGGCGGCATCCAAACCATGTAAACGCATCACCGCTTCACTGGCTTCACGCGTTTGGCGGGCCGGGAAACGTTGAGGTTCTACCGTTCCACCAAACGCCTGTTTGCCATACACAAACACTTCAACCCCCGCAGCACCATAATCACCGCCTAAACGGTTATGATTCGCGGCACCTTCATCGCCCAGCAATGCTTGCTGAGGTAAAGCGGCATGATGTGCAAAGTGAGTTTCATTTTTAAAAATTGAACGCAATGTGGCACTGGTGGTTTCAGCTTCAATGGCGCGATGGAATTTGTTGTTGAGATTAGCAACCGTGAAATGTACCCGCTTATCCGCTGTATCAGCTGACGGCGACACTGTTGCCGCATTGGCTGTCCACATCGATGATGCCGAACTCACTGCTGACAATAATTGCGGCGATTGTTTCGCCACTGCCGCGATGATCTGCGCATCAGAACCGGTAAACCCCAACTGACGTAACACGGGAATATGCGGGCGTTCCTGTGGTGGTAACACGCCCTGTTTAAACCCCATATCACTCAGCGTTTTCATTTTCTGTAGCCCCTGCTTGGCCGCCAATTTTGGGTTAGCAGGGGTATTTTTATTACTGGTGGAAGCAACATTCCCAAATGATAAACCGGCGTAATGATGCGTCAGCCCAACCAGACCATCAAAATTGACTTCATAGGCGCTCATAGCAATTCTCCGGTTTAAGCTGATGTATGGGTGTCAGGGAATGACAAACCCGGTGAAAGCGTTGCTGGTAACGCAATCTGCTCGCTTTCCAGTGAGGCCATCGGCCATGCGCAGTAATCGGCGGCGTAATAGGCACTCGGGCGATGATTGCCGGAAGCACCAATACCGCCAAAGGGCGCTGCACTGGAGGCACCGGTTAACTGTTTATTCCAGTTCACAATGCCAGCGCGTGCTTCGGTCAAAAGGCGATCATAATGCTCACGATGCGGGGAAATCAGACCCAACGCCAAACCAAAACGGGTGTCGTTGGCAATGGCGAGCGCTTCATAAAAATCGCCATAACGAACCACGGTTAGCAGTGGGCCGAAATACTCTTCATCAGGGCGTTGCAGCACATGAGTGACATCAATAATGCCCGGTGACAGTAAGGCCGTGCCTTCTTCCAACTTAGTCATAGTGAGTAAAACTTCACCGCCGCGATCCAATAACATTTGCTGCGCCCCCAATAGCTGATTCGCTGCCGATGTCGATATCACTGACCCCATAAACGGCGCTGGATCAGCGTTCCACAAACCAACGCGGATCGCTTGGGTAACTTCAACTAGCCGTTGCAGAAACTGATCCCCTGCCTCACCCGCTTTCACCAGCAGACGTCGAGCGCAGGTACAGCGTTGACCGGCAGAGATAAAAGCAGATTGAATGGTGAGATGTACCGCTGCATCTAAATCAGCGATATCGTCGACAATCAACGCATTGTTGCCCCCCATTTCCAGCGCAAGGATCTTCTCTGGCTGCCCCGCCAACTGACGGTGCAACTGATAACCGGTGTTGGCACTACCAGTGAACAGCAGCCCATCAATGCCATGGTGTGACGCCAGTGCCACGCCCGTTTCACGGCCACCTTGCACCAGATTAATGACGCCATCCGGCAGACCAGCTTGCAGCCAGATCTTCATGGTCTCTTCTGCCGTCCACGGGGTTAACTCACTCGGCTTGAACACCACGGTGTTTCCAGCTAACAATGCTGGCACGATATGCCCGTTCGGCAGGTGCCCCGGAAAGTTATAAGGGCCAAAAACTGCCAATACGCCATGCGGACGATGACGCAGCACCGCCTGACCATCAGGCATCGCCGTGGCTTTCTCGCCGGTACGTTCATGGAATGACTGCACTGAAATAGCCACTTTGTTCACCATGGTTTGCACTTCGGTTAATGCTTCCCAACGCGGTTTACCGGTCTCTTTGGCGATCACAGCAGCAAGTTCAGGTTTCTGCACTTCCAGCAATTGAGCAAAGCGTTGTAATAGCGCAATGCGGCTATCGAGCGGGGTTTTTGCCCATGCCGGAAAAGCATCGCGCGCCGCAGCCACAGCGCGATCGACATCGCTGGCATGTGCTTCATTAGATTCCCATAGCAACTCATTGGTAGCCGGATTAGTTTTGCTGAAACGAGGGCCAATACCGTCATACCACTGGCCGTTGATTAATAAAGCGCGGTGTAACATTAGCGGCTCTCCTTAACAAACTGAGTCTCAGAAAATAGCGTGACAGCTCGGATGGTATCGCCAGCACCAACGCCTAACGCGGCAGCAATGGCAGACGGCAAACAAATAGCGGTATCAGTAAATGAAACCTGTGCCAGCAGTGCGCGGTAATCACGGAATTTGTCATTCGCCAGCAAATAAGTGGTCTCATTGGTTGGGGTTGCCTGATCATCAATCACGACTGGCCAGACTCGGCTTTGTTTTACAGCTCGCAGTTCAGAAACATAGGCTTCGAGAGTCGGGCCGGCATCGAAAATGTCGACATAGCCTTCATATTTCATACCTTCGCTTTCTAAAATTGCACGCGCTGGTGCGGTATGCGGATGTACCTGACCAATTGATTCACGCGCTTCCGGCGATAAAAAATCGACATACAACGGGTGTTTCGGCATCAGTTCCGCAATAAACGATTTTTGGCCAATACCGGTCAGATAATCCGCTTCTGAAAAATCAATCGAGAAGAAATGCCGCCCCAGACTTTCCCAGAATGGGGAACGCCCAGCTTCATCGGAAAATCCGCGCATTTCGGCAATCAATTTATCGGCAAAACGCTCCTGAAATGCAGCCATAAACAGGAAACGTGCTTTTGAGAGCAGTTGGCCATTTTTGCTATGCCGATAATCCGGGTCGAGGAATAACGTGCACAGTTCACTGTAGCCAGTGTGGTCATTACTCAGAAACAGCGTTGGCATCTGGGTATAAACATTCAACTCTTTTGAGGCATGCACCAACGTACCGACACGGTAGTTATACCAAGGTTCAGTGCGGCCAACTGCCACTTCAATGGCGCTGATGCCCACTACTTTTTTTTGCTCGGTATCTTCCAGCACAAACAGATAACCTTGTTCTGCTTGCGTCGCTTCATCGCGCCAAGTTCTTAATACCCGTTCAATGCGTGCAGCCAATCGCTCATCATTCGATGGCAATGAGGTTACTCCAACCCCTGTTTTTGCTGCTAACGCTGAGATCGCCGCCAGATCTTCCAGCTGAACCGGACGAATGATCATCATAGTGTTAATCCTTTCTTGCTGTTTAAAGTGATAAAAATGGGAATAGTTAAATGGCTATGTTGGCTAATGTTCCGGTAGCGGCAGCCAGCGAATACGACTTCCGACTTCAACCTTTAGGGCTGTTGCTTGTTCAGGCTTGAGACAAAGTGAAGAAGAATTTGAGGTTGGAATAGCAGCGACGATGGCGCGAAAATCGGTTAGCTGATCATTAATAATCAACCCTTGCTGATCAGAGACAGTTGGCATGCCAATATCAACGCTCGCCACTTTGCTTTGCTGCCAGCAGGTCAGTGTGTTGCGTCGTGCTGTAACAATTGGGCCGGCATCAAAGATCTCGACAAAATCATCGGCCTCAAAACCATCATTGGTCAGCATCTCAAACTGTAATTCTGCATCGGGGTGCACCTGCCCTATTGCCGCTTGTGCTTCTTCGTCAAGTAAAGGCACATACAACGGGTGGTGTGGCATCAGTTCCGCGATAAACGTCTTATTGCGAGTGCCGTTGTAATACTCCACTTGGTTGTAATCGATACCGAAAAATTTCCGCCCGACATGTTCCCAAAATGGACAACGCCCGGTTTTATCAGCAATTCCTGGTAATACCGCTAACAACTCTTGCGAAAAACGTTCTGGGTGTTGAGCGATAAATAGCAACCGCCCCAAAGACAATAGCTGCGGTAAGTTGGTATGCCGTAATGCCTGAGTGATAAAAAATGAACAGAGTTGCGAATGATCACTCAAGGCATGGGTCAGTGTTAATGCGTGAATGCGGTTGTGTACCTTTAACGCGCGTGACGAGTGCACAATTACATCATTGCGGTAAGCATAAAACGGCTCAAGATAACCCGCTTGGGCGACAATGGCTGATGTGCCTAACAGCTGTCCGGTAGCGGTTTCTTCCAATACAAAGAAATAACTCTCTTCACCGGGCATCATGACATCCGACTGCAAAGCCGACAGCGAACGCTCTACTTTTTCCAGCAGATTTCGACGATGCACAGGCAGAGTGCACACCATCGGGCCACTGGCTTCCGCTAATCGTTCGATTTGAGCTAAATCGGCCATCGCCGCCGGACGCATGATGATCATAATGAATTACCGCTTCACCACGTGAGCCAGCGCGCGAGCAAAACGAGCCAGACCTTCCTGCACATCGGCTTCTGAGATGATCAGTGACGGCGCGAAACGCACTACATCAGGCCCCGCGATCAACGCCAGCAGGCCCTCTTCCGCCGCTGCATTGGTAATGGCTTTCGCCTGCCCCGCATAGGCTGCCGTTAACTGACAACCAATCAGTAGACCCGCACCACGAATATCACTGAACAGATCATATTGCTGGTTGATTGCAGTCAAGCCGTCGATAATCCACTGATGACGTTGTGCAACACCGTCTAATACTTCCGGCGTATTAATGATGGAAAGCACCTTGCCTGCGACTGCTGACGCGAGTGGATTGCCGCCATAGGTTGTGCCGTGGCTGCCAACAGATAAGGCTTTCGCAAATTTATCGGTAGTCAGAATTGCACCAATTGGGAAACCGCCGCCTAATGCTTTTGCGGTAGACAATACATCCGGCACCACACCATATTGCATGTAAGAATAGAGCGACCCCGTGCGCCCAACGCCTGTCTGCACTTCATCAAAAATCAGCACCGCATTAAATTGGTCGCATAACGCGCGCAAGCCTTGCAGAAATTGTGGATCAGCAGGAATCACACCACCTTCCCCCTGAATCGGCTCAACGATAACCGCGCAGGTTTTATCAGAAATAATCGCTTTCGCTGCATCTAAATCGTTGTACGCCACATGGCGAATACCACCGGGTAATGGAGCAAAATCTTTGGAATATTTCGGCTGACCACCGGCTGAGACCGTGAATAGAGTGCGGCCGTGAAATGCATTGTTAAACGCCACAATTTCATTTTTCTCAGCAGCAACTTTCTCAGTACCAACCGCATCGTGCGCATATTTGCGGGCCAGTTTCAGGGCAGCTTCGTTAGCTTCGGCACCGGAGTTACAGAAAAACACTTTATCGGCAAATGTCGCATCAACCAGTTGTTTTGCTAACGCTAAAACAGGTTCGTTCGTGTAGCCGTTACCAATGTGCCACAGTTGATTCGCCTGCTCGATCAAGGCGGCTTTCACCGCAGGGTGCGCATGACCTAAAGCATTCACTGCAATGCCACCGGCAAAATCAATGTAGGATTTTCCTGTCTGATCCCACACCGTTGAGCCTTCACCTTTTACTGGAATAAACGGTGCCGGAGCGAACATTGGAATAATATATTCATCAAAATCCTGACGATTAATCTGACCTTCTGTCATATCTGCCTCGATAGATTTAACTTTGGAATTAGAATTAGTCTAACGGCTTAACATCCGCTTTAATTATAGAAACACGACAGCGATTTATATTTAAAACACCAACTATTTTTCATTAAGCTTAAATTTGTTATTCCTCTCTTCTCGTGGTGTTATCTCAAAAAATGCTTTATATGCACTGGAGAAATGAGGTCCACTGGAAAAGCCACAACTTAAACCTATCTGGATAATCGATTTACTCGATGTTAATAAAAGTTGTCGCGCTTTTTTAAGCCGTAACTCTAAATAATATTTAGCTGGCATATTGCCGACATAACGCTTAAATAAGCGTTCTAACTGCCTACGCGATAAATTAACCAGCTCAGCAATTTCATCAGTTGCCAACGGCTCTTCGGTATTTTGCTCCATGAGCTCCATCGCAAGCGTTAATTTCGGCTGTGTTTCACCACCCAAATTGTGCAAAGGAATTCGTTGCCGTTCATCTGGCAAGCGGATCCGATCTAAACAGAGCACCTCAGCGATTTGTGCTGACAACTCACTATCTTCATTTTTTTCAATCAGATAGAGCATAAAATCAAGGTTGGCAGCTTTACCCGCACAGCTAAATCGCTGCTCACTCGTCTCAAACAGATGATGCGTTACATTCACATCTTGATAAGTTTCTGTGAATGGATCCAACGCTTGCCAATGCACAGTAGCAGGTTGCTCTCGAAATAAACCGGCGTCAGCGATCCAAAACGACCCCATATCGATGCCCGCTAAACTAATATCCGACTGGCTGCATATTCGCTGCATAAATTTTCGAATACGAATATCAATCTTATTCTCAGGGTAACATTCACTTATTACCATCAGCATATTGAGTGCAGGTGAATCATCCACTGTAAAATCAGCATTTATATGCATGCTTTCATTGAGGTGAATTATTTTATCCGCCTGATCGGAGATATAAATAAACTGATACCTTTCTTCACCGAGCAATTTATTTGCCTGAATAATAGGCTCCTGAATGGAGCCTAATGTAAACAGCGAGCAAGGTGGAATGATATACAAGCCAATTTTAAATTTTGGTTGTATATGCAATTGACTCAACATAATTTCATTTTAACCAGCATGGTTAATTAACAATTTTGATTAATTATTTCAGAGCGCCTGATAAAAACTGTTTTAAGCGTTCACTTTTGGGATTACCAAATAATTGATCAGGGTGCCCCTCTTCTTCGATCTTACCTTGGTGCAGAAAGATGACATGGTTAGACACGTGTCGGGCAAACCCCATTTCATGCGTTACCACGATCATGGTTTTTCCCTCTTCGGCCAATTTTTGCATGATCTTAAGCACTTCCCCCACCAATTCAGGATCAAGCGCCGATGTCGGCTCGTCAAACAGAAGCACTTCGGGTTCCATCGCTAATGCCCGCGCAATCGATACTCGTTGTTGCTGGCCACCGGAAAGATGGGATGGGTATTTTTTGCGGGCTAATTCATCAATACCCACTTTTTCCAGATACGTAATCGCTCGTGCTTCCGCTTCTTCTTTGCTGATACCTAACACCTGAACCGGCGCCGCCATCACGTTTTCCAGTACCGTCATGTGATTCCACAAATTGAAATGTTGGAAAACCATCGTCAATTTCGTGCGTAACAATTGTAGCTGCTTATGATCAACCACTTTTAATTGGTCATCTAAATCGCGCACCATGCGGATTTCTTTACCATTGATGTAAATGGAACCTTCGCTTGGTTTTTCCAAAAAGTTCATGCAGCGTAAAAAGGTGCTTTTACCCGACCCTGACGAACCGATGATACTGATCACATCACCTGCTTTGGCCTGTAACGAAACGCCTTTGATCACCAAATGATCGCCATATTGTTTGTGCAGCTCTTTCACTGCCAGTTTACAGTTTTGCATACGACTCATATTCCCTGTCAGTGAGACGAAACTGGTTTGAGGTGACGCAGCCAATGTTTTTCAGCGCGTTTAAAAATCGCGACCAATAAAAATGAAATCAGCAGATAAATGACCGCAGCTAAACCGAATGCATGAAACGATTTATAGGTCGCGGCATTCACATCACGCGCGATTTTTAAAATGTCAGGCACGGTGGCGGTAAATGCCAGTGAGGTGGCGTGTAACATCAAGATCACTTCATTGCTGTAAGTCGGTAAAGCACGACGCAATGCCGAAGGAATAATGATCGATTGATACAATTTCCATCCTGAAAAACCATACGCTTTGGCTGCTTCAACTTCGCCATAACTCATTGCGCGAATAGCACCAGCAAAAATTTCAGTGGTGTAAGCACAGGTATTTAATATCAGCGCAAGCAGCGTGCAGTTATAACCACTGCGGAAAAACCAATTCAGAAAATCGGTATTGCGTACCGCGTCTAAGGTATACACACCGGAATAAAGCACCAGCAACTGCACATAAAGCGGTGTGCCACGAAAAATGTAGGAGTAAATCCAAACCGGCATCCATAACCATTTTTTGGTTGATACGCGCGCAATCGCCAGTGGAATCGAGATGAAAAAGCCGCTTACAACCGATATCACTAAAAGCCACATCGTCACTGCAACGCCGGTAAAATGGTAACCGTCAGACCATAGGAATGCGGTGCCATAACGTTCTAATATCTCAATCATAATGATGCTTTCCGATGCCCGACTTCATATCGACGTTCCAGCCACAACAACACCAGATTTGAGATCGTGGTGAACAATAAATAAATCGCAGCGGCAACAATGGTAAATAAGAAGAAGTGGTATGTTCCTTTACCCGCATTTTGGGTTGCCTTGACCACATCAGCCAAACCGATAATTGAAACCAATGCCGTTGCTTTTAACGTGACTTGCCAGTTATTCGCGATCCCTGGCAAGGCAAAGCGCATCATTTGCGGAAATAAAATAATCCGAAATATTTGCCAAGGTGAAAAACCATATGCAACAGCCGCTTCGATTTGCCCTTTCGGCACAATAATAAAGGCACCGCGGAATGTTTCGGTAAAATAAGCCCCGTAAATAAAACCAATTGTCAGCACACCAGCAACAAATGGATCAATATTAATTTGGCTAACACCGACATATTCCGTTATTTCATTCAGCGATATTTGCAAGCCATAAAAAATGAGCAGCATTAACACTAAATCGGGAATACCTCGAATCAACGTTGTGTAAATATCAGTGATAACTGACATCCAACGACTACCAAATATTTTAGCGCTTGCACCTACCAACCCAAGAATAATTGACACAATTACTGACAAAAGCGCTAGCTCGATGGTAATTAACGAGCCTTGAATAATAATGTTGCCATATCCATACAGCATAATAAATTTCCTGATATAAGGCAGGAGAAACTCCTGCCTTAAAACACTTATTTACCGTAGATATCGAAGTCGAAATATTTTTTCGCGATGGTTGCATAAGTACCATCTTTAATCATGTCGGCCAGCGCTTTATTCAATTGTGCTTTTAATGCGGTGTCGGCTTTACGTAAACCGATACCAGCACCCACACCAAAATATTTAACGTCTGTCACTTCCGGGCCTGCGAACGCGAAACCTTTACCCTGAGGCTGTTTGATAAACCCTTCGTTTGCTGCAACCGCATCTTGGAAAGCGGCATCTAAACGGCCATTAACCAGATCTGCATAAACTTGATCCTGTGATTGATAAGAAACCACATCAATACCTTTGGTAGCCCACAGCTCTTTAGCGTAAGTTTCAGCAGTCGTGCCTTGGAATACACCGACATGTTTGCCTTGCAATGCACCTACGGTTGGCAGTAGTTTTGAGCCTGATGCAGCAACTAATCGCGCTGGAGTACCATACATTTTATCTGTGAAATCAATCTCTTTCTGACGTTGTTCAGTAATAGACATAGAAGAGAGAATGGCATCAATTTTCTTTGCTTTCAGTGAAGGAATTAAACCGTCAAATTCGCCTTCCACCCAAGTGCAATTAGCAGCAATACGTTTGCAAAGCTCATTACCCAAATCGATATCAAACCCAGCCAGTTTTCCTTCTGGAGTTTTCACTTCAAATGGCGCATAACCCGGTTCGACACCTAAGCGCAGGTCTTGAGCATTTGCCGCAAATACAGTCGATACTGCCAGCATACAGGCAGCTTTGAGCAGTTTATTCATAATAAGTAACTCTCTATTAATTGAAGGGTAATAACATAACTGACTTAACTAATGACTTTTATAATAAGCAGGATACATGCCAATTTTATTTGGTTATTTATTTACCAGTGATATTTTAATTTTATGTATATTTAACAACTGAACTTGCATGAGTAATCAAATATTGCTTTTTAAGGTAATATTTTATTCACTATCACTAAATTTCATACATTGACCATTACCACCAGCTTTAATATTTCATTGAATCATTTTGGTGCAAAATCAACCCACAAAGATGCAAAAAATAATAAATTTACATTTTTCCTGATAAAATAGACGGATCTTGCTTAGGAATGACTCATGAAAAACAACAATTAGCACCAAATACGTGCTTTCATCAAGTCAAGATAACAATCAGTTTTGCGACATAAAGTTATATAATCATGAATAATTAATGCAAATAGGAATGCATTTTTCCTGCATAAAATTATGCAAAACATCATTTTATTTATGTCTAAATATTCAACTTGAAAAGCGACTTATTTATACAGTTTTACGGCATTTAAGAGTGATCTTTTAGCAAAAAAAATCAGAAACAACGGATATTGTTTCTGATTAAAACTACAGGGCAAATTATAAAAGTTGTTTTCATCACAACGCGGTTTTTATGAAAAGCACTGCTTAATAAACGTCAAAGCCAGAGCAACGCCAGCATTTGTGATGGTATGTACGGCACCAGACTCATAATGAGTTTGAACTTCAAACCCGAGCTCAATCAACTTGTTCGCAGCTGCTTCGCTTTCCGTATAAGGGATCACCGGGTCATTTTTCCCATGTATTAAAATCACGGGCGTAGCAATTTCTGGTTTGATAAATGGTTCTGGTGATGCTAATCGACCAGAATATGCCACTACACCAGCCAGCGGGAATCGAGCACTAACCAGCGCATCTAACGCCATAATGCTGCCTTGGGAAAAACCGACAAACACCACACGATCAAGATCAGGGTTAATGGCATGCTCACTAAAAAGACGATTAATGGTCGCGTCAAACTCTGATCGGGCAGATACAATACGTGCCGCACGCGTTTCAGGTGTTATCCCATTAACACTAAACCACTGGAAACCAAAACCTTGATCGAAACGAAATGGCGCATTGGGAGAAAGAAAAAGGGTGTCTGGTAATTCCTGCGACCAATAGCGAGCCAGCGCTTGCAGGTCATCACCATTACTTCCTACACCGTGCAATAAAATTACGACTTGTTTTGTCATCTCTTTGCTTCCTCAAAAGCCATATTCGCTCATATCCGGCCCTACCGGCACGATGCCTTTTGGATTAAGTGCCTTAATCGAATAGTAACCTTGTTTGATATGGTTAATATTCACTGTTTCGCGAATATCCGGTATCTTTAACATGTGTTTTAGATAACGCGTAAGTAAAGGATATTCCCTTAACTGGCGCAGGTTACATTTAAATAACCCGTGGTATGCGACATCAAAACGGATCAGTGTGACAAATAAGCGAATATCCGCTTCGGTTAATACATCACCACAGAGAAAACGGCGATCATCATTAAGTCTTTGTTCAAGCGTATTCAACATGCTGAATACATCTTGAAAAGCCTCTTGATAACTCTCTTGTGTCGTTGCAAAACCAGCCCGATATACACCGTTATTCAATTTCACATATACATCAGCATTCAATTCATCAATTTCGTCTTTCAGCTGATCGGGATATAAATCAATTGAAGATGATGCCAGCGAACCAAACCCACTATTCAGCATTCGAATAATATCGGCAGACTCATTATTGACGATGGTTTGCGTCTTTTTATCCCATAAAACGGGCACCGTAGCTCGGCCTGTAAAATTAGGGGCTGCCTTGGTGTAAATTTGATGTAACCATTCCGCCTGGTTGAGTTCATCCCGATCTGCACCCGGGTAATCGCCGAAATGCCAGCCTTGATCGAGTATCCAAGGTTCTACGACCGATACACTGATAATGTCCTCTAACCCTTTCAGCTTTCGGGCTATCAATGTTCTGGATGCCCAAGGACAAATCAGTGCAACATATAAATGGTATCGATCGGCTTCAGCCTGGAAACCACCCTCACCGGTGACACCTGGAGTTCCATCGGGTGTCACCCAGTGACGAAAACTGGATATCTGACGAACAAAACCACCTTTATTATCCGTCGCCTGAACCGGATCCCAGTTAGCTGTCCATTTTCCATTAACTAACATAATCAGTGTCCGATTATTTCTTAGCGATAGACGGTTTCAGTGCGAAAGCACCATCACCCACCAAGGCAAGAGCAAGCAAACCTATGATCCAAAAAGCAGGGAATTCCCAGCCACCGTTGGCATTAGTGAAGAAAAAGCCGGCGGACCAATGCACAGTCACAATAGCGCCCAACAGGATCGGGATAAGAGCGATAGCAACAAATCGCGTATAAACCCCGAGGATCAGCGCAATAGCACCAATCAATTCTGCTGCCATAGTGAGGTAAGCCAAAACGCCGGGCAAACCAAGTGACTGGAAGAATTGAGCAGTTCCTGCTGGTGTAAAAACAAAAAATTTGAGGCCGAAGTGGGCCAGAAATAGAACGCCTAAAGAAAGGCGTAGAATAAATGCGGCATAAGGTGCAGTGCGAGTGTCGATCATGATGTTTACCTCTCTGTTGTTGATGAGAGATAAGGTATCTTAATATTTACTCGCTGATTACCCCTCTAAAAAAGGGATATTTATTTCCATTTTGGAAATAATCACCAACCGGTATCCCACACAACATCACCAGAAAATGCTGTTGCCAGAAAATCGATCACTGTACGGGATTTTCTGGCCAGATGTTTTGCTGCAGGATAAAGCACATATAGGCCCAATGGATCAGGCTCATAGGCAGTTAATATGGGTACGACTCGTTTCTCTCTGAGCGCATCAGCAGCAACAAAGGTCGGTAGATTGGCGATGCCGAGGTTGGCACAAGCAGCCTGAAGACAGACTTCTGCATTCGAAAATCGTAATCGACCACTGATTGGTGACTGCTGGATAACCCCTTTGGCATCTTTAAATGACCAGTGAAATGGATCGCGGAAGTTAGTATCCACTATACAATCGTGCTGAGACAATTCATCCCAATGTGTAGGGATACCTCGTTCCTCAAGATATTGTGGCGATGCGAGGATGATAGTACGAATGTCACAAAGTCTTCGTGCCATCAGGCTACTATCCGTTAGTTTTCCGATACGCAGTGCGAGATCAAATCCTTCATCAACCACATTCACCAGCCGGTCTGAAAAACTGACATCTAAATCTATCTGCTGATAATGTTGGGCAAAACTAATTAAGTGCGAAGAAAGCCGCATCGAACCAAAAGTAACTGGCGCGGAAAGTCGAACCCGGCCTGATGGCGAACCTGATACATTTTTTACCGAATCGTTTAATGCATCATAACCATCTAATAAGGTTTTCACTTTTTCAAAGTAGGCTAAACCAACATCCGTCGGCGATAGCGAACGGGTGCTCCGTTTAAACAGCTGCACACCTAAATCGCGCTCTAATTTTGATATTAATTTTGAGGCTTGACCACCGCTCATGCCCAGTCGTTGAGCTGCACCGGAAAAACTCCCAATCTCCATGACAGCCACAAACATCCGGTCGCATTCCAGCCTTTCCATTTCATTCTCGCTTTTTTAGCTCTGCTCATTGGTTTTATATAACATAAAATCTGATATCTACAGTCGCATCAAACTCAACTATCTAAAAAACGCATAAGAACATAATAAATTATCAGTTCTCAAATTATCCCTATCCCGTAAGTTTATAGGTAATACCACTAAGGGATGAGGTTGATATGAAAGCAGTTATTGTTGGCGGAGATCGCATACAGCGTATAGCAAGCACGCTTCATGATGCAGGCTATGAACATCTGACCCACTTCAGTGGCCGTAAGGCGGGGGAATTACGTCAAACCCCGCCGCGCGACATACAATTGATTGTATTGTTAATAGATCAGGTGAGCCATGCATTTGCCGGAAAAGTGCGAGAATTGGCGCATTCTCGAAGTTTGAAAATTGTTTACAGCCCTCTCGCGCCCACCCAACTATTTGCGAAACTTCAACAGTTACAAAAACACTGAAT
This sequence comes from Tolumonas sp., assembly GCA_041915645.1. Classification (GTDB taxonomy): domain Bacteria; phylum Pseudomonadota; class Gammaproteobacteria; order Enterobacterales; family Aeromonadaceae; genus Tolumonas. Next base: position 5,544 of record JAYSBB010000038.1, on the reverse strand, counting down.
TGATGACGGGCCACATGGTTCGTCATTGTTTTGTGTCATTATCGGCTCAATTGCTTAATCTGCTTTTCGCATATTCATTGCTCGTTATTGGGTTTTAGTAATTCTAACTACTGCCCATTTCTAATAAAGAATTCATGCAATACCAAGTCAACTGACAAGCGCCAAAACAACCTTATTATCGTGGAAATATCATCTTTAATTTAATTGTCTAAGAATCTAAATTTCCCAAGCTTCGGGTAACGCATCAGTCAGTGTAGAAACAAACTCGATGGTGCGGCGTTTTTTGGCTTGTGTGAATATGGCTTTCGATGTGCCTGATTCAACAATCTCGCCTGCTTCAAGAAAGACCACATTGCGGGCGATGTTCGCGGCTAAACGCAAATCATGTGTCGCCATGAGCATAGTGACACCTTCTTTTGCTAATTGCTTCAGAACAGCGACTACTTCCAGCGATAGTTCAGGATCGAGTGCCGAGGTCGGCTCATCACACAGTAAGACTTTCGGCGATGGCGCCAATGCCCGTGCAATCGCGACACGTTGTTGCTGCCCACCCGATAATGTATTGGGCCATGCATCGGCTTTATGCGACATACCCACCTTTTCCAGCAGATCGAGCGCGCGTTGTCTGGCTTTTTCTTTATCCCATTTCTGGACGGTGATTAAGCCTTCCATCACATTCTCGACTACCGTTAAATGCGGGAAAAGTTGAAAACTTTGGAACACCATGCCCGTCTGCTGACGAATACGTTGGATCTCATCACGCCCGTAATGATTTTTGCCACTGAACTGGATCTGCTCCTGACCAATCTTCAATTCACCCGATTGCGGAATTTCCAGTAAATTAACACAGCGTAATAAGGTGCTTTTACCGCTACCTGACGGACCGATAAGCGCCGTGACACTACCTTCTTCAATGGTCAGATCAATGCCTTTCAGCACGGTCTGTTTGCCGAATTTTTTCTCTATTTGAGATAACTGGATCATGCCTGCGTCTCCTCTACACCTGTATGTCGCGCCAGTCTGATTTCCAGTTTTTCCTGCAATGACGACAACACTGAACTAAACAGCAGATAGATGATGGCTGTTTCGGTATATAAGATCAGCGGTTCATACGTTACTGCCGCAATACGTTGTGCCGCTTGAAATAGCTCTGGCACCGTTAACGCAGCCGCGAGCGACGTATCTTTTACCAGCGAAATAAAACTATTCGATAATGGCGGAACAGCGATACATGCCGCTTGTGGCAGCACGATACGGCGCATGGCTTGCGTCCAATTCATGCCAATCGAATAAGAGGCTTCCCATTGCCCTTTCGGCACTGATGCCAACGTTGCTCGGATCACTTCAGAGGTGTACGCACCAACATTCAGCGTAAAACCAATCACCGCAGCCGGAAAAGCATCAAGCACAATCCCAACACTCGGCAGGCCGTAAAAAATCAGAAATAACTGCACTAACAATGGAGTGCCACGGATCAACCAGACATAAAAACGCACCAGCGCAATCAATGGTTTTGGCCCGTAGAGCCGAATCAACGCAATAATAAAACCGAGAATGATGCCACCGACGAAGGTGATCAATGTCAACGGCACAGTAAAAATAAGCCCCGCAGAAAGCAGGGGCCAGAAAGAATCAATCATTAACTGTAACCAGGCAGGCACGTTACAGCTCCTTGTCTATTTCAGATAAATTAATGAGAAACATCAGTACCGAAATACTTGTTCGAAATTTTCAGGTAAGTACCGTCAGCTTTTGCATCCGCCAGCGCTTTATTGATGGCCTGCACCAGATCAGGATTACCTTTGCGCAACAAAATTCCCTGTAATTGCGCGTCTTTTTCTGTCGCAGCAATTTTCAGCGGTGCATCTGGTTTGTGTTTTTTGAAATCAAGGAACGACAAACTATCATTGATAGTCGCATCAACACGACGCGACGCGATCAGATCAATTTCTTGACTAAAGCCTTCTGCACCCACCAGTTCTGCACCATAACTTTGTGCTAATTTTGCATAGTTACTGCTCAATGCATGCGCGGTCTTTTTACCTTTAATATCAGCAAAAGTATGGATGCTGTCGTTATCACTGCGCACAATTAATGCCACTTTAGATGCAATATATGGATCAGAAAAATCATATTTCGCCTGACGTTCTGGCGTAATGGTAATTTCGTTAACGGCTAAGTCGTAACGTTTTGCATCAACACCCGCGATCAAACCATCCCATTTGGATTCGATAAATTCTGCTTTAACACCAAGACGATTTGCCACTTCCTGAGCAATCTCAACATCAAAACCGGTCAGTTTTCCGCTGGCATCATGATAGGTGAACGGCGCATACGTGCCTTCAGTACCAATTTTGATAACACCGGCCGCTTTAATCGCTTCAAAGTCAGATTGTGCATAAGTACCAGCGGCCAAAGCTAACTGTAATACACCGACTACAAGCGCAGACTTAGCAAATTTCATGAATTACCCCTGTCATCGACGTGTCCAACGGACAAAAATTTTGTTAATTATTGGCTAGTTAGCCAAATAGTTTTTCTTGCAACACAAAATAGCGTTAATGACAGGGTTCTCTAAACAAATTAATTGCAAATCGTTATGCTAAAAGTAGATATAGCTTTAAAGCCAGCCAAGACAGACATATTTAATTTCCTGATATTCATCTAAACCTTGTTTGGCGCCCTCGTGCCCTAAACCTGATTGTTTGATGCCGCCAAACGGCGATTCGGCTGTCGAGTTCAACCTGTGTTGGTATCATTGGCAAGAGGCCACAATCTCTTCTTCCTTATCAAATGGAATTAAAGTCGGCACAAAGATAGGCAACAGAAATGATTTCACTACGCTTAAAAACAATCAGATAAAAATGTGGAATGCATAGACATGCTTGGCACCTAACTGGTGCCAAGCAATAGGTTTAACGCAGAGCGATTTGAGAAGGTATTTTAGAATGAGAAATAAAAGGATCCTGCGGTAGTTTGTAGTAATCAATCCTACTCGGAGTAAAGTTGGTGACATAAGCAGGCGAAGCCAGCTGTTCTGAAATAAAGTGATATTTCGGCACAACTTCACGGCTACGGATCCCGCTCCATTCAGCAAACAATGACATAAAATCGTTCGCTGAACGCACCGCCTTGACTACCCGATGGCGAGTTTCTCCACTGGAGGTAATAAACATCGGCACTTGATAGTTTTGTCGAAACTGGTCGTTATGTGACAAATATTCAGACTTTGAACCACGCTCTTTAAAAGCTAAACCATGATCGGAAAAATAGATCATCGAAAAACTTTTGCCACTGTCTTGCAGCTGTTGGTGCAGTGAGGCTAGAAAATTATCCGTCTGCGTAATGCTGTACAGGTAACAAGAGATCTCCTTGTTATCAACAAACGTTTCATATTTATTGCGTGTACGCTCACAGGCTTTCGGATGAGACCCCATCAGATGATAAACAATTAGCTTCGGCGCTGCAGAATTTTCGTTCAACGCAGCATCGGTAAATTTCAAAAGATCCATATCCTGGGTATCTTGAGAAATGAAATTACCATTTTTCAGGAACTGGACGTTATCTGCCCGCTTAGCAATGCTAGCAATAGCAGTATCGTAATGCCCCAGTTGTCCTTGGTTAGAGAACCAGTAGGTGTGAAACCCAGCCCGTTTCGCCAGCGTCACAATATTGTTCTGATACTGTGGCTGCTCGTCCTTACCCACTAGTGTCAACGTAAGCCCTAAAGATTGCTGGGTTGATGAAGCTGCAGATAGATAATTCTGGAACAGTACGCCATTCGCATGGCTCATGAATGGTGTGTTATCCCAATGACCGCCAAACGCTCCCAAGGCATCACGCCGCGCACTTTCACCGATCACCACGACATACACCTGATGCGTAGGTTTTGCAGCAACCACATGCCAGTTATCCTGCAACGTGGCCAGCTCCTGCATGCGCCGGTGTTCGGCATTCACCGTCATATTAATTAAGGTGATGTCTTTTACGAAATGGAATACCGGATAACTGATATTCAGCAGAGAAAAGTTACCTTCGGTAAAAAAAACCTTCAGTGGCGCCACGAGCGAAATAGACAAAAATACCGTTAGTAACGAAGAGTGATGGGCCGACCAACGCGGGAAAACGCGTGCCGGGCTCTGCAGCACCAGAGCCGCAAACCCCAAAATACCCAAGGAAACCAGATAGTACCAGAGAGGGAAGACGCGCAGTATCTCACCAGCCTCTTCCGGGTTGGAAGAATAAAGCGAAAGAATACTATTAAAGTTCGGGGCTCCATAGGTACGGCCAAACGGAAAATAGCAGGCCGCCACTAAAGAACTGACGATCAGTATATATTTGAATGCTCGCCGAGAGAGTCTTTCCAGCAAACACAAAAAGCAAAAAAAGCCCACCGCATCGAGCGCGCGCAATTCATAGCCAAGCGAGATATTAATCAGCAAGGCCAGCAGAAATAAAATTCCTGAGTTCCAGCTCAAAAATCCCTGCACACGGGAATATGAGACAGCCTGTCGTAACGTTAAATTTATAAAATTCATCTGATTTTCTGGATGGAATGTGAACGATATTCATGGTTGCCATGCAACCACACCCCTACGGGAAGAACCGCTGTAAGCTCCCGTTATGCAGGCTGTAAAAACACGCTCAGCTTATGCTAAGAAGCACTAGATCGGGGCCTTTATTCATGTGACGGAGTATACAAAATTAAGTTTTTGTGACAAAAAAATGACAAGAAAATCACTCCTGATAGTAAAACGCAAACAATTCGGCCTATGTCACTCTTTTTACCCGCAAATTGAGCCGTTATTCGTCGCCATAAATAACTAAAAATTAGGTAATGACAATAAGTGGATGTTTCTCTTTTCAGCCTGAACTTTTTCCTAATTAAATGCGTTCATTTCAGCGATGAACTATAGTTTGATTAACCTATATCATTGTTTCCAAAGCACCTGACACGACAGAGTTCGGTATTAGCCGTTTTACGCTAACGAGATGCGCTGATTCGTAGGAAAACTGCCAGGTAAAGTGGTTTAACAGGTGATGAAATGGACATTTCCGATCGCTCTTCCTCAATACCGCTATTATGCACTATTCCTGTGCGTCCGGCATTAGGTGTGATCGAAGAAGTTCATGGCCCGGTAATCGATATTTTCTGTAATCGTCTCCCGCCACTACATCAGGCCTTATATGTCTGCTTGGACAACGAACGCTATATTTTTGAAGTCCATCGTCATCTTGATGAATCCCGAGTCCGCGCTATTGCATTACACGGCACCAGTGGTTTACGCCGCTTGATGCCGGTATTTGATACTGGCGGACCATTACAAATTCCAGTTACACCAGCTTGTCTGGGCCGCTTGTTAGATATTTTTGGTAATCCTCTCGATGGTGGGCCTCCACTTGATACGCAAGAATATCGCCCGATCGTCACGACACCATCGCCGCTGTCTGAGGCTGAAAATACCAGCGAAGTGCTGCGAACCGGGATCAAAGTGATCGACCTGTTATGTCCTTTTGTCAGAGGTGGGAAAACTGGTTTATTTG
>JAYSBB010000037.1:0-22644 GCA_041915645.1 Tolumonas sp. | reverse complement strand
AGCGAATTCAGGATCGGGTAAATCATGAATAACAGCACCAGCGTCAATGAGGCCAGAACAAAACACCACCCATTGATATCGTAAAAACGGTGAAAATTGCGACTACGAGCCTGAGTCATGGGCATAAGACCTGAATGAGACATGATAGAAACCTCAATAGGAGAGCCGGTGCATCACATTTACCGACTCTCAGTGTTTTACTATTGAATTTGAGCTGACAGTTGACTGTCGATCTGTTCCAGAACCTGTTCCAGTGGCATACCCTGATAGTAAGCCGGTAACTGTGAAGCTATCGCCGCATCAGCTTCATAGGTGTAATAGCCGTAATTCACTTTCGGTATTTTGCCCAGCCAGTTTGCAAAATCGCTGTAGATTGCCTGACCACCGAAGAAAGCATCCGGTTGCTGATAAGCCGTTCCGGTACGCGCTGGCAGATAAGAGCCTACCGCGCCACGTTCTGTCAGGATCTGCTGGTAGAACTCGCTGTCTTTTCCGTAGGTGCTGTTAAGGAAATCGATTGCCTGTTCCGTATTATCGGAAGTCGAAATCACATACCAGCTTGAACCGCCCAGGTTGGAGTAGTTAGTCCCACCTTTAATATTCAGCCGAGGTATTGGTGCAATCGCCCATTTACCCGCCTGATCAGCAGCTGATTTCACAGATGGCGTGATCCATACACCGGTAGTGACGGTCGCGACATCGCCGTGGTTGATCGTTCCAACCCATTCAGACCAACCCATGGTTGGACGAACGATACCCGCATCCATCAAGCCTTTGTGAATGCGTAAGGCTTCTTTCAGCGCCTCATTGTTCTTGATGTTTACTGCACCTTTATCATCAAAATACCAGCTGCCGGCAGACTGCATCATGACACGCATCAGACCAAGATCGTTCGGGTCAGTTCCCAGCATGGCCTTGCCGGTTTTTGCTTTGACAACTTTCCCGATTTCAATAAAACGATCCCAAGTGATGTCTTGCATGTCTTCCGGCTTGAAACCAGCCTGTGCCAGCAGATCTGTCCGGTAATACATCCCCGCCACACCAGAATCAAACGGCATACCGTAGGTTTTGCCATTCATGGTCATCAGATCAACTTTGTAAGGTGCGAACTGGCTGTAATCGACCTTGCCGGTCATCTCGGCAAATGCGCCGGGATAGGAACTCAGGAATTTCGGTGCGTTGTAATCTTCCACCAGCACAATATCCGGCAGCGATTTCGTCATGCCGGAAGCCAGCATGGTATGCATCTTCTGCTCGAGATCGGCTTTCGCAAAATCGGTCACTTTGATTGTTACTTCAGGATGTGCTTTCTGATAGGCCGCCTTGGCCTGTTCCATAATGGCAATATTGAAATTTGGATCCCACGCCCAGATAGTCAGCTCATTTTTCTTGGCTATGGCTGACATACTACAGCTTGCCACAACGACACCCAGAGTCAGGTTACGAACGAGATTGTTTTTTTCAAAACGCATAATGATATTCTCCATGAACGCTTCAGAAGTGAAGCAAACTCAACAGATACTTAAAGTCACTCAGCGACGCCGACACCGCGCCAACAAAATTCCACAGAGATGGCCGCCGAACCTGTTTACACCACTTCCGTGTAAACGATTACCCAATCATAGCGAGGTATAGAACTGGATCGATATCCGCGTTGATTCGAAACGTGATAATCATCAAATTCGGAGGTAAAACAAATCAGCAAACGTGATGAACATCAAAATAAGCAGGAATTTGAAGATTTTGCTTTACTGGGAAGGAATAGAAAAAATAACCCATTGATTAATATGAATTAAATTTGAATGTTGGGTATTTAAAAACTAAAAAGCCAGCGATAACCATATAGAAAATAGTCTTATTTCTATATGGCATCGTTTCCAAATCAAACTAATTGCATAGTGTAATGATAGGTAATGTTTAGACAGGAACCACCGGTATCACCGAATAACGACGCACCAATGTTGGAATAAACAAATTAGTCACATCAGGCGCGGGTTCACCGTGCGCTAAAGCAATCGCTAAACGGGCTGCTTGAGTTGCCATTTCAATCACTGGATAGCGAATGGTGGTTAAATGCGGCTGTAAATAGTTAGTAATAAGCACATCATCAAAGCCAATAACGGAGATCTGTGTCGGTACCTGAATGCCATTATCAGACAATGCAGACAATGCCCCCGCTGCCATCGGGTCGTTATAACAGACAATTCCCGTCACTTTACGGCCTTGATTTAACAGCTCAACTACAGCCCGCTCACCACCAATTTCATCGGGTGTTCCCTGAATAATCAATCGCTCATCGACCGGTATGCCATGCTGTGTTAACGCATCGATATAGCCTTGCTGGCGCTCAAATGCATCGGCAATTTGATAGGATGATGACAGATAAGCAATTGACCTATGCCCTTGTTGAATAAGGTGATTTGTTGCCAATTCCGCACCAAAACGATTATCTAAGTTAATACAGCGCGACTCATAACCTGGCACCGTCCGGTTGATCATTACCATGCCCGGCACATGCGCCATAAAATGCTGTAATTCTTCATCTGACAACATCATGGCATGCACGACGATACCGGCACACTGATGTCGCAACAATTGTTCAATGGCTTTCCGTTCCCGCTTGGCGTCATGATAACTGTTCCCCACCAGCAAAAAATTACCGGTGGCATACGCAACCTGATCGACGGCTTTGACCATAATGCCAAAAAAAGGCGTTGACACATCGCCCACCACAATCCCCAGCGTTTCATTACCCTGATGAGAGAGCGCACGTGCATTCGCATTGGGATGATATTTCAGCTCATCCATGGCTTTTTTCACTGCTTCCCGCGACTCAGAGCTCGTTTTCGGTGAGCTATTCAGTACGCGGGAAACGGTCGCCACCGACACACCCGCCAGACGAGCAACATCTTTGATGGTCGCCATAAATTGTGAGTCTCCACCTAAAATCAATTAATTCGCTTTGGAAGCACAACTTCTTCCATAATTCATGTGACTATTTTCCTGTTTCGCTACAACAAAGCTATAGTTTTGACTGCTTTTCTTGTCAGAACAGTAAATTATCTCACTTATTCGTATCGTTTATTCCCAGATGAACATCATTAATGGCCAAAGAAATACCATAAATCAGCCTCTTCATATGTAATCGATTACACAAGTGAGATGCATCCTGTATCGTAAAAATCCCCGACGCCTAGTTTGAAGTGCTATCATTCCGTTTTATTTGTTATGTAATTTTGTCGAAGAGAACAACACTATGATCCAACTTGGCCGCATGAATTCCCTCCCCATTATTAAACTCGATGAAAAAGGCGCCTGGTTGGATGCAGATGATTTAGGCCAAGTGTTTGTGCCACAAAGCCAGTTGCCGGAAGCAATTAAGGTCGGCAGTACGCTGGCCGTATTCCCTTATCTTGACGGCGATAGTGAATTAGTTATCAGCGTCGATAAACCGTTAGCACAAGTTGGCGAATTTGCCGGCATGAAAGTGATCTCCGCCAGCCGTATTGGTGCCTTTCTCGATTGGGGTTTGAAGAAAGACTTGTTTGTGCCCGCCAATGAACAGGCCAAACCAATGCAAACTGGCCACACCTATGTGGTCTATGTTTATCTCGATCGCGAAAGCCGCCCGACCGCGACCAGCCGCTTAGATCATTACTTAAGCATTGAGATGCCACGTTATGAACCGTGGGAAGAGGTGGATCTGCTGATCTGTGAGCAAACCGATCTCGGTTATAAAGTGATCGTGAATAAAAAATTCTGGGGCCTGATTTTCTACAACGAAATTTTCACGACCATTAAAATCGGTCAACGCACCAAAGGCTATATCAAAAAAATTCATGAAGATGGCAAGTTGGACGTTACCCTGAATAAACCAGGGTTAGCACGTAAAGATGAAGCGGGTGAAAAAATACTGGCCCGTCTGCAAAAACAAGGCGGCTTCCTGCCTGTCGGCGACAAAAGTTCACCTGAGCTGATTTACTCTCAATTCAGCATGAGCAAGGGTACATTTAAGAAAGCCATTGGCGGTCTGTTTAAACAAGGGCTGATCACCATTGAAGAGGGTGGTATTCGATTGGTGTAACACTGACTGCCAAAATCGTTCTTAGAAAGCCCAGAAGATATAATTCGTCTGGGCTTAATGCGGTCTCATTCGATATACTTTTTCTTCCAGCATTCTGGCTGGTTCATGCGGATATTCAGGGTCGACCTTCATACACTGATTACCATGCAATAACTCAATGCTATAACGAGATGTATAAAGGCTGGCAACCTCACTGTCTATCGTCAACGGCAGCACATTAGTTATATCGTCCGCTGATTCTGTGGTTAACAATAAAATCTGACTGGCTCTCGGTAACAACTCGCCCAAATGACGCACATATTGACTGCGTGTTGTCGCAGGTAGCGCAGTCAGGGCGGCACAATCGTAGATAGCACTAATATTAAGTAGATCAGCGGCACAAAGATCGAACAGATCGCCACACCATATTTCCACATTGCCATGTGACCAGCGGATAAAACGACCATGACGTTGCCGGTTAGGTACTAAGCCGCGTCCGGCAAAAAACGCCTGTATGGCAATATTACTGAGCTCAATACCGAAAACTTTGTAACCGGCATCCAGCAACCAATTCATATCCAAGCTTTTGCCACATAAAGGAACCAGCACGGTATCGCCGAGAGTTAAACCGAGGGTTGGCCAGAATTGCGGTAACAGCGGGTTAATTTCTGACTGATGAAACGCGATATCATCCCGCTTCCATTTCGCTTTCCATTGCTGATTACTCATCAAACTTGTCTCCTGATTTATATGAACCAGGATTCAGTTCAGCAGAATGCGAACGTACCATGCGAACATAAGGCGGCTTATATCAAACTAGCATGATCTCAATACGGATAGCGAATACTTCAACTACCCTCTGGCCCCGAAACGGTATTTATCTGATACCACATCCGATTCAACACTTGATGATTTATTCATCGACCGAATTAAAAAGGAATGTTTTACATTAAAATACGTCAACAGTTCCTGCACTAACGGTTGATTGTCTGGGTCAACAGCAACAGAAATGCAGCTGGCAATACATTCAAGCATACGCGGCGCCGACCAAGGGTCGACTACCTGAGTCACCAACGCATTCTCTTTTATTACCGTTGCAATACGTTCACTTTGACTCAGCATTTCCATCAGTTGATCGGGCGTATAATTATTTGAAGAGATAATCGGCTCAGACACTGCCGAAGCTTTTAGTGCCAGATACGACAAAAAATGAGCAGATAACTTATATTCTTCCGCATATTCAAGGAAGTAACTGATTTGCGTCTCTTTATCCCATAAACGGGCTGACACTAACTCGTCGTACTGCTGTTTTGCTCCGTTCATGTGCACTACTCCCCTCTTTTGCGCATTAAAAACACCTTCATTGGTCTCAATGAACTACTAAAAAGGTTAAATGCAAATCCAGTGCCGGGGCGCACGCTTTTGGGGAAAGAAATGCTTAAAGCAGGAATTCGCTATTCCTGCTATTTTTTGGAGCAGAATCAATCGGTATAAAAGATACTAGCTATGTTCAGTATCGGATCGGTTAGCCAAATTTAGCATAACGGCTGAAAATATTGTCAAAAAACTCATCACCATCAGATGGCTGTGATTCACTCGGCTTCTGCTCTTGTAATGGTTTAATGAACGAGGCGTGACGCAGATTAAAATAGGCCAGCAACTCCTTTTCTAGCCGCTCATCTTCCGGCTCTAATGCGACAGAAAGCGACTCTTTAACACATTTAGCAATATTTGGTGTAGTCCACGGATTTTCATCTTGAGTCACTAACGAGTTTTCTTTGATGATCTCTGAAATTCGTTCATTTTTAACAATTATTTCAATGAGTTGCTCAGTTGAATACTCGTTAGATGAAATAATGGTACTTGGCGTTGCAATTGGTTTTAAGCCTAAATAAGACAAGAAATGGTCAGCGAGTTTATATTCTTCAATATATTCAAGAAAAAAACTGATTTGTGTATCTTTATCCTAGGCTCGCTCCACTAAAAGTGCGTCATATGACTGCTTTGTACTACTCACAAACATCCCCTTAATATTCTGCACATCAATAGGTTCGCTGAACCAATACATCAGTATGCTTTGTTGCAATAATATTACGACTGATTCATCTGTAGCTATTGGGGATATTAAAAAATGAGAACAGCAGTCAGTTTGTGATAAATATCTCGCTGATATTTCACTTATTTTCAGATAAAAAGACCCTATTGGGTCTTTTTTGTTTGTTATCAAAAAGAAAGGAAAACGTTGTGAATAGTGTTGCATCGTGGTGATTCTGCTACAATTCAGCCCTTCCCATCAGCCTATATCTATAGAAAGGAACTCTATGAGCCTTGCAGATAAAGTTCTTGCGGTAAACGACGATTTACCAATTCGCACTGATAAGCCCGTTCACTCCGGTAAAGTACGTAGCGTGTACTGGCTTACTGCTGAAGACAGTGCCCGTTTGATCCGTGAAAAAGGTTACGATGTGCCTGCTGATGCGCCGCTGGCCATCATGGTGATCAGTGACCGCATCTCTGCTTTCGATTGCATTTGGCAAGGTGAAGACGGCCTAAATGGTGTGCCAGGTAAAGGTGCTGCACTAAATGCCATTTCTAATCACTGGTTCAAGCTGTTCAAACAAAAAGGTTTGGCTGACAGCCACATTCTGGATATTCCACATCCATTTGTTTGGATCGTACAAAAAGCACGTCCGGTGATGGTTGAAGCCATTGCCCGTCAGTACATCACTGGCTCCATGTGGCGGGCATACAGCAAAGGTGAACGTGAATTCTGTGGCATCACCCTGCCCGAAGGGCTGCAGAAAGAGCAAAGATTGCCAGAAACACTGATCACCCCATCCACCAAAGGCATTCTGCGTGGCTTGGAAGGTGTACCAGAAGCGGATGACGTTAACGTTTCCCGTGCCGATTTGGCTCGTCATTACAAAGCATTTAACTTCCTCAGCACTGATGATTTAGATCTTTACGAAAAACTGCTGAAAGAAGGTTTTGCTGTTATCAGCGATGCTTTAGCTGAGTTGGATCAGATTTTTGTCGATACCAAATTTGAATTTGGTTATGTCAAAGATGCCGCAGGCAACGACAAAATGATCTATATGGACGAAGTTGGCACTCCAGATAGCTCTCGCATTTGGGATGGCGCCGCTTACCGTGAAGGCAAAATCATTGAGCAATCCAAAGAAGGCTTCCGTCAGTGGTTGCTAAACCACTTCCCTGATCCGGATATTCTGCTCAATAAAGACCGTATGCCTGAACGCGCCGCACTGGCACGCGACAATAAGTTGCCGGAAGCCGTTATGATGGATATTTCCCGTACTTATGTGGGTATCGCGGAAAAAATCATCGGCCAGAAACTGCCTCTGAGCGAAAATCCGAAACAGGAAATTATCGATATTCTGCGCGAACAGTATCAACTGATTGCCGAGTAAATTGATTTCATCAAGGGGAGTTTCACACTCCCCTTTTTCACATTGACAAAAAACACCTCAATTGGTGCATCTGACTGAAACAACTGCCCACAATACATTCAAGATACAAACAATTTTTTATCGCACCACCAATAAAGAGCAAACCCCGCCTTTAGTAAGCCCCATAATCGTGCAGGCATTTATACGCGCCGGCAAAACAAGCATATATCTTAGTGATTTATAAAGATGTAACCGATATTTACCTTAAATTTGAGATTCAGCTGCTCTGGCATGACCCTTGCGTTAGTTAAATTACAAGGAAGTCCCGAGGAGACAGTTATGCTAAAAGTCCACCTACCGGGTCCCGGGTTATACGATGAAATGTTACAACCTGACGGACAATGCCGAAGCCATTACGATACCTACTGGCAATGGCTGACCCGAACTGACGAAAAAACGATTAAACAGAAACAAGAAGAAGCAAATCTGCTGTTCCATCGAGTTGGCATCACGTTCAACGTTTACGGTGAAGAAGACGGCGCAGAACGACTTATCCCTTTCGATAATATCCCACGCATCATTCCTGCCAGCGAATGGCACCAGCTCGATAAAGGCATTCGCCAACGTGTTACCGCACTAAATGCCTTTTTACATGACATCTATCACGAACAACACATCTTGAAAGCTGGGGTTATTCCTGCGGCACAAGTGCTGGCTAACGCGCAGTACCAGCCCTGCATGCAAGGCGTTGATCTGCACCGCAACACCTATGCGCACATCACAGGCGTGGACATGATCCGCAATCATGATGGCAGTTATTACGTTCTGGAAGATAACCTACGCACGCCATCTGGTGTCTCTTACATGCTGGAAAACCGCAAGATGATGATGCGGTTATTCCCTGAATTGTTCCGCCAGCAACGGATTGCACCGGTAGAACGTTACCCGGCGTTATTGCTGCAAACATTACGTGAAAGCAGCCCTGTCGATAACCCTAACGTGGTGGTCATGACGCCAGGTCGCTTCAATAGCGCTTATTTTGAACACAGCTTTTTAGCGCAACAAATGGGCGTCGAGCTGGTTGAAAGCGCCGACCTGATGGTGCGTGATGGCAAAGTGTTTATGCGCACTACCACCGGCCCACAGCGAGTGGATGTTATTTATCGCCGCATCGATGATGCATTCCTTGATCCGCTGGCATTTAACCCGACTTCACTGATCGGGGTGCCGGGTTTGCTGTCGGCCTATCGCTCTGGTGGCGTGGTATTAGCCAATGCAATTGGTACAGGTGTTGCCGACGATAAATCGATCTACCCGTATGTACCAAACATGATCAAGTTCTATCTGGATGAAGAGCCGATCTTGCACAACGTACCGACGTGGCAATGCCGTGAGCAAAATGATCTGCGTTATGTACTGGAACATTTAGATGAACTGGTGGTGAAAGAGGTTCATGGTGCCGGTGGTTATGGCATGTTGATCGGCCCCTGCGCCAGCAAAGCTGAAATTGCAAAATTCCGCGAATTATTGAAAGCGCGCCCCGATAACTATATTGCGCAACCGACCCTTTCGCTTTCTACCTGCCCGACGTTTGTTGAGTCTGGTGTGGCACCACGTCACATTGATTTACGCCCATTTGTCTTAAGTGGTAAAGAAATCCGGCTGGTCCCTGGTGGTCTGACGCGTGTTGCGCTCACCGAAGGCTCGCTGGTTGTGAACTCCTCTCAGGGTGGTGGCACAAAAGATACCTGGGTAATGGAGGACAACTTATGCTAAGTCGTACCGCAAGTGAACTTTATTGGATGGCGCGTTTTCTGGAGCGCGCCGAAAACACCGCGCGTATGCTGGATGTCACGCAAACTATGTCGCTGATGCCGTTGATTGATGCAGACAACAGTGAATTGATTGCCCCACTTACTATCACTGGCACGCATGAACCCTTCATGGCGCGCTATAAAAACGTCAGCATGGATAATCTGCTGGAATTTTTTGGGTTGGATGAAGAGAACCCAAGCAGCATTTTTAGCTGCATCCGTATGGCCCGTGATAACGCACACTCCGTGCGCGGCAAAATCCCATCTGAAGTCTGGGAAAGCATCAATGCAACTTGGCTGGAAATTAAAACTTTACGCAAAAAAGGTATCAACCATAGCAGTGCACAAGCCTTCCTCGATTGGGTAAAAGAGCGCTCGCATCTGTTTCGTGGCGCCACCTTCGGCACCATTATGCGTGGTGATGTGTTGTGGTTTATCCGCCTCGGTACGTTCATTGAACGTGCGGACAATACTGCCCGCATTCTGGATGTGAAATATCAAGTTATCCAAGAGGATGAAGACAGCGTGCGCGAGTTCTACCGTTGGAACGCATTACTGCGGTCCGTCGGCGCGTACGAATCACATCAGACGCTGTATAAGGGGTTATCACGCCAATCGGTCGCAGAATTGCTGATCTTACGCAATGAAGTACCACGCTCGCTACGCGCCAGCCTTGAAGAGGTCGAACAATTATTGGCACTTATTGAAGGTAATGCCGGTCATGAGCCACGTCGTCTGACAGCGGTGCTCAACGCCAACTTACGGTTTGGCAAAATTGATGAAGTCTTCGCGGAAGGTGTACATCAATATCTGACCCGATTCCTGAATGACATCGGAGCCATTGGACAAAGCATCCACAGAGCCTATCTGGAGGCCTTATGAAATTAACCATCGATCATCATACTCAATATCATTATGCCGAGATGGTTCGTCACAGCACACAATATCTGCGCCTGACACCACAAACCTCGCAATGCCAGCGCATTGTTAACTGGCAATTAGATCTGCCAGAACAAGCCACCATTACGACAGATGGTTACGGTAACATATTGCATGTATTGAGCCTCGATACCCCGCATGAAACCATTCAGATCCATGCGCACGGTGAAGTCGAAATTCTGGAAGACGAATCAGATGATGCCATAGAGCTCATTTCGCCACTGACATATCTGCGCAGTTCAACATTAACGAACGCCACTGCGCCAATACGCGAGTTAGCACAACAACATCACGATGACAGCCAGCCGCTCGTTGGTTTGCAATCGCTGATGCAGGCGATTCTGGAAAAAATGCCGTACACCCCCGGCGCCACTGATGTTTCATTTTCTGCCGATGAAGCATTGGCTGCCAGAAATGGCGTGTGTCAGGATCATACGCATGTATTTCTGGCTTGTTGCCGCAGTGTCGGCATTCCGGCCCGTTACGTCAGTGGTTACCTTTACTCGCCTGACAGCGCGCATGTTGCTATGCATGCCTGGGCTGAAGTGTGGTTGAACGATCGTTGGAATACCTTCGATATCACCAATAATACCTGTTCCCCTAACCAACATTTGAAATTGGCTGTCGGAATGGACTATCTGGACGCCTGCCCGGTCCGAGGTGTGCGTTTTGGGGGCGGTTGTGAAGCCATGCAGGCAAAAGCAGCGGTAATTTTACTCGACGTGCAACAGCAACAATGATAGAAAGCTGTCACGCTGATAATTGAAGTATTAAGGGAAGCGAAATGACTTATTGTGTTGCCATGCGTCTTGCTGAAGGTGTGGTATTTGCGTCAGATTCACGCACGAATGCGGGCGTTGACCATATTGCCATCTTCAAAAAATTACACGTTTTTGAGAAAGATGATCGTGTATTGGTGCTGCAAAGTGCCGGCAACCTGGCAACAACACAAAGTGTGCTGACCTTATTACGCCAACGCATCAATCAAGATTGCCCTAATCTGATGAACGTTAGCTCGTTATATGACGCTGCCGCATTAGTCGGCAATGTCATTCGGGAAGTGATCCAGCGTGACGGCGGGCAACAACAAGGCAATATCAACTTCGGCTGTAATATTTTGTTGGGCGGGCAAATCAAAGGCGATGTGCATCGGTTATATCACATCTACCCAGAAGGCAATTTCATCGAAGCTACCGAAGACACCCCCTATTTCCAGATTGGTGAGAGTAAATATGGCAAACCGATCATCGATCGGGTGCTGAATTTTAACACTTCTCTGGAAACTGCTATGCAGTGTGCGTTGATCTCCATCGACTCAACGCTGCGCAGTAACTTGTCAGTCGGTTTACCGCTGGATACGCTGATTTATCCAAAAGATTCGTTCAGTGCAGCTCAACAATATCGCATTACCGAAAAACACCCTCACTTTCTGGCTTTACGTCAGGCATGGGGTGAAGGCCTGCAAAAGATATTCAGCCAACTGCCACCGTTTGATCTTTAAACTGATTTTTTATCGCTATTGCCAGATGCAATCACACTGTTTGTATCTGGCGTAGCCACCCGCGTTACCAGTAACTGATCGATTTTGTAACTATCAATATCAACTACTTCAAATTTATAGCCGGAATGAATGACATAGTCGGTACGTTTCGGAATTTTACGCAGCATAAACATCATAAATCCGGCGATCGTCTCGTAGTTTTCATACTCGGGAAACTCTTCAATATTCAGCACGTGCATGACATCATCGATTGGTGCGATACCGTCGATCAGCCATGAATTATCATCACGCTGCACGATTTGTTCTTCCTGATGCTGGTTCACCAAATCGCCCATCAAGGTGTTCATGATGTCATTCAACGTGAGAATACCGACCACCAGCGCATATTCGTTCAGAATAACGGCAAAATCTTCACGCGAACCTTTAAAGCCTTCCAGCGCTTCCGTTAATGTGAGCGTGTCAGGAATAATCAGTGGTGTCTGGATCAACTTATCATCTGTCAGTGAGATAGGCTGTTTGTTCAAAACCCGTAACAAAATATCTTTGGAATCGACATAACCCAACACGGTATCAATATTGCCATCACACACCAGAAACTTGGAATGTGGATGCTCGGCAATGATTTGTTTGATTTGTTCTTCCGTTTCTCGGCGCTCGAAATAGATGATGCCATCGCGGGAAGTCATGATAGAGGGAACCGTTTTTGAGTCTAACTCAAACACGTTTTCAATCAGATGATGTTCCTGTTCACGCAACACCCCCGCCTGCGCTCCCGCGGTCATCATTGCGTAGATATCATCGGGCGTAATAACTTCTTTATGCGTGGTCGGCAGATTAAATAAACGGAACAAAACATTTGCTAACCCATTGAATATCCAGACCAATGGTTTAAATACCGCCACACAAAATAGCATCGGTGTAACAATGTGGGTCGCAATGCGTTCTGGTGACATCATTGCTAATCGTTTCGGGATCAAATCAGCAAATAAGATAAACACTGACGTCACCACCATGAACGAAATCGCAAAGCTGATGCTATTTAACAGCGGCGGCTCAACCCAATAAGTCAGGATCTGCGACACCGAAGGCGTTAAAGCCGATTCACCAATAATACCGCCTAAAATCGCGACCGCATTCAAGCCGATTTGAACAACCGTAAAAAAATGCCCCGGTTGTTCCTGTAGTGCAATGACCTTGCTGGCTTGCTCACTGCCCGCTTCAGCCAATTGCTGCAATTTCAGTTTACGGGAAGCAGCAAGCGCGATTTCTGAGACAGAAAAGAACGCACTGGTAACAATCAATGCGGCAATAGCCAAAAAACTATTAGTCATGATATTGAACTCGAAGTAAGAGAATGAGATGCCGAAAATCGATGACATTGCGTTAAGTATGCCACTAAATCATTGTTCTGTTACCAATTTACGGTCAAATGATTGATTTTCACGCTCAAAAAATAATGTTTCCTAATACCCTCTCGTATTACTGCTACTGTAAATATATAAATCCATTTTCTTGTCTGACAAGAATAACTCATGCAGTAAAAGGATTTTATGAACCCTAAAATTAAAGAGTTACTAGAGCGCATTCGCCAGCTTGAAGATCAAATTGATCAGGAAGTGCAGCGACGCCGAACTGAACTGCATGCTGACTTTGCGAATAAACGCGTTAAATTTGAACAAGAGGTAAAAGCGCAGCAACGTCGTTTTAAGATGGGTCTGGTGAAATATGTCTTACACGCCAAGATACGCCATTTAATATCTGCACCTTTCATTTACTCAATGATTTTCCCGCTGCTTTTATTAGATCTGTTTATCACCGTCTATCAAGTGATCTGTTTCCCGCTCTACCGAATCCCCCGCGTACGCAGAAGCGATTATATGATCTTCGATCGTACACACTTGGCTTACCTGAATCTGGTCGAAAAAATCAATTGTGCCTACTGCTCTTATGGCAATGGTTTAGCATCATATCTGAAAGAAATTACTGCACGCACAGAACAATATTGGTGTCCGATAAAACATGCACGTCGCACACTACAGAGCCATTCTTATTACAGCGGTTTTGTCGATTATGGAGATGCCGAAGCCTATCGTCGGGAATTACAAACACTACGTGATGAGCTATCAAAACTCGATTCGGATAAACAAGATCCATCATAAGGCCTCGTAATGAGGCCTTGTTTGGCTAATTTGAAAACTGCTGTTTCAGATAAGCAATAATATCCATGGATTCATACAACCAATGGCTTTGGCCGTCATCCCCTTGAATACGCAAGCATGGCACCTGACGTTTACCACCACCAACCATTAACGCTTCCAGATGTGTGCCTTCAGAGATATTACGATTCTCAAGTTTGATATCTGCTGTCTGACAAAAATCAGTAACCCGAACACAGTAAGGGCAAGATGGGCGCATATAAAGTGCAAGACGAGCAAGATCTGATACGGCTGGTAATGACATAACGCTGCTTCCTTAACCAATAAATAACGAATGATTGTAACACGGCTTGATTAACGCAAACGCACGTTACAGCCTGATAGGTTCATTTTCTCATCAATCGAAATCGATCGACTCGTTTTGCCGCTTTAGCATGAATAATCGAATACCAGAATATCCGCAATATGTGGTCTGAACCTTGGCTTCATGTTCAGATGTTCTGGATGTGGCAAGTAGTTATCCCGGGCCGCTGCATCAATAAAATCCATCGCAACGCAGTGAGTAAAATGTTTATTTTTCCCTTCCGGACTTACATTCTCACCAGCTGTGACTGCAACTATCCCATCAATTTTGTCTTTAGCGGCAACAAATAACGCCAAGATCTCAGAAATATCCTGCTCGGTTGTTTCTGGTGTAAATTGCAGCAATAGCAGATGTCTTATCATCATGATTCCTATTAAATCTTATCCCAAAACAGCCAGTAGCTCTTTTTTCATTATGTCGTAACGACATTGCTGGTCGCAATACTTTAGACACTGCTATTGTTTAGATATACAAAGCGTTATATCTCGCTAATCACCAGTGCTGGAGCCATACCATGACCACCAATACCTATCAGGAAACCGAACCATCCCTCAGTGAAGTTGAAGCACTTACCGGCCCGGTTGTGCTGGATTTTGGTAATGATTGGTGTGGCTTTTGCCAAGCATCTTTGCCATTTATATCAGCTGCAATAGCAGAATATGCGCAAATACCACACATCAAGATTGCTGATGGCCGAGGCAAACCGTTGGGACGGGCCTTCAAAGTGAAACTGTGGCCGACATTGATATTTCTCAATAATGGGAAGGAGATCGCCCGCTTGGTCCGGCCAGACAATACCGCTGCAATACAAGATGCACTTGCCCTTATCGATAATGCGACGAATTAACATCTACACTATAAATTATTAACAACAGAGAGATAATGTTAAACTAAACGGCTGACTGGTTATTGGAGTGCTGTTTTGTTTCGTTTTCATTGCGAAGGTTTTAAGGGTGAACAAGCTGATATAGCAGTGCTAGCGGTGGATTGGTCTATTCAGGGAGAAGTCTCCTTTTCATGTAATGATGATCAATTGGCTTGTCTGTTACTCAGCGGGTGTCGTAGTGATAGCGGTGGTTTTTTCAATCTGCTGGCTGGCACCAAGCCGATGTATGTCGAACAATGGCTGGAATATCTGCAAGAACAGCAAAAGATAAAACAGGTCAGCGTAAAAATCAGTCTGCCCGATGATGAAAAATACAGCGAAGCTATGGGGTTAGATGAAGAAAATATCCAGCAACTTTTACCGCTGATATTTAAAGTCGGCGGCTTTAACCGTCTACAGTTAAATCGTTATCTGAAACAGCGCAACAATCCATCTACCCTCTCGACTCGCTATGGGCAGGCTGAATTGCAGCGCTATCGGTTACTCAACGACATCATTCGTTTACTCAATAAATTACGTCGCTGAGTCGGTTTTATCCAATTACAACTGAGAAGTACAATGCGGGCAACGTGT
Organism: Tolumonas sp.; assembly: GCA_041915645.1. GTDB lineage: Bacteria > Pseudomonadota > Gammaproteobacteria > Enterobacterales > Aeromonadaceae > Tolumonas. The sequence goes on along the minus strand of JAYSBB010000037.1, from coordinate 6,941 downwards.
CGCTTCTAACGCGATATCGGAACAGCAATGCGGGCATTTTTTAGTTGTAACGGGTTTAGGTGCTTCATTAGCACGCAAACGATTCATACCCTTTACCAGCATAAACAAAGCAAAAGCGACGATAGTAAAGCTAATAACGGCATTCACAAACAAGCCAAAATTCAGTGTTACGGCCCCTGCTGCTTTTGCATCAGCCAGATTGTGGTAAGGCGCTGCGGCTTTAGCACCTTCTTTTAACACCACAAAAAAGTCGGAAAAATCCACGCCGCCGAGCAATAAACCAATCGGTGGCATCAACACGTCATCAACCATGCTTTTCACAATCGCACTGAAGGCTGCACCAATCACGATACCGACTGCCATATCAACCACATTGCCACGCATGGCAAACTCTTTAAATTCCTTAAACATATCCATCTCCGTGATTTACTTTTAATTCATTAAATTAAAACGCGACCGCTCAGATAAAACAACAAAATAAATACATATTCATTAACTGAATATTTTTACAAATGAATCCCTCCCGATAAGCGTAAACTATTTCTCAGATCTTATTGGAGGAATACCGATGAAAGCTGGAGTGATAGGAACAAATTGGGGACGAGTTCACGTTCAGGGGCTACGAAAAGCAGGCTGTGACGTCATCGCAATGATGGCACACGATGCTGACATAGTTGCAAAAATTGCCATGGAAGAAGGCATTCCCACTCATGGCACAGATTTATCTGTGTTTCAGGATTGCGATGTAGTCGCTATTGCCACGCCAACAGCCAGCCATCTGAATTATCTGGCGGCATTACAAGACAAAATAATTTTGTGTGAAAAACCGCTTGGTCTGACACCGGATAATCAAGCTCAGTTTTTAGCACTCAACGCCAAACGTAGTTATGTCAGTTTCCCGTTTCCTTTTCTTGATTCCGCCAAACAACTACAGCAACTGATCAACAGTGGTGACTTTGGCGAACTATTACGAATTACTGTTGTTGCCGGTGTTAACCTACCCTATCCCAAAACACCGGTGGAATGGTTTATGGAAGATATGATCCACCCTTTCTCGCTGTTGACACATTTATTTGGCGAAATGCAGTTTCTTGACGCCCGCCAAGGATCTGGCTGTAATATTTCCGCCCAAATGCAATGCCGGCATGCACTGGTTGATCTGTTGTTATGTCCGTGGCCAAAACCGGGTTTGCATTTCGATATCACGTTGATTGGCAGTAAAAATGCTTACCAGCTACGCGGCGGTTTCCGTCCTGATCGCCAATGGTGGATGGAACCGCTCATGATCGATGACGTTGCACAAAATGCAGGCGAAGCGGCGGAAGATGCAATCTGGATCCGAGCCAATCATCGCGTAGCTAACGCACTGATTGCGCATCAAAAAGGTGAAATCAGCGATCAGCAGGCAATGGAACTTGGTCTATTCCCATTGCAGCGTGCTTTGGCGATGGAGCAAAGCCTGTTACCCTTGTGGCAAGCACTGGCTCAGTATGATCAGAGCCCGACATTAGCTGGTAATATGGTCTGGCAAACCGCTTAAAGATTAATTGTACCGCTTAACTATTGCAGGAATTCTCAGCCGTCATGTATCAATGGATATTAGTTGCTGCCATGAGTAATCCATGGGCGCTTCAAAGCACACCAAGTAGTGGTACAGCAGAAGCAATCGGTGGTTATGCCGCCGGTTGTCTGCAAGGTGCAGTAGCTGTGCCTGAATATGGTACGGGATATCAAATTCTGCGCCCCAAACAAAAACGTTATTATGGCCATCCGATCATGCGGCAATACGTCCTCGATCTGGCTCGTCAGGCTCGCAAAATGGGACTACCCGATATTCTGGTCGGCGATATGGCCATGGCCAAAGGCGGCCCGTTTAATAGTGGGCATCGCAGCCATCAAAGTGGGCTGGACACTGATTTCTGGTTCCGCTTTGCGACTAAAAAACTGAGTACATCAGAACGGAACAATATTCAGCCGCTTGAGATGGTCGATTTTAGTAAGAATAAAGTGAACAAAAACTTCAGTTCACAGCAAATCACCTTACTCAAACTCGCGGCACAAGATCCGCGCGTAGAGCGAATTTTCGTCAATCCACCGATTAAAGAAGCCATGTGTGAGCAATTCCGCGGCACTGACCATGCTTGGTTAGGCAAATTACGCCCATGGTTTGGTCACAGCGCTCATTTCCATGTGCGTTTACATTGCCCGGTTGGCAGCAAAGACTGTGAACCGCAGAAACCATCGCCAGCCGGTGACGGTTGTGGGGAAGAATTACAATCATGGCTCAACAAACCCGCAGTAGTCAGCAGCAAACCGGTACCTAATCCGATGCCTGTATTGCCTGAACGTTGCGACATACTGCTGTCGAAAAAACAACGATGAGTTTGATCTGGCAACTAGGATGGTTTTTCCGCGCTAACTGGCAGCGATATTTGCTGACGGTCACCATTCTCTGTCTGATTGCCGTTGTGCAAACCAAAGTCCCGGCATTAATGGGCGGGATGATTGATACCGTCGTGCATGCACCGGCCAATGTTTCAATCTGGCCTCAATTCCAACCGCAATTGCTGACATTACTTGCTATCGGCCTGCTGGTTTATATTTTGCGTTATGTTTGGCGCGTCGCGTTATACGGTGCAGCCTACAAGCTGGGCTATTTGTTACGCCAACGGCTATATCAGCACTATCTGGCGATGGATCAGCATTTCTACCAGACACACCGTACTGGTGAGCTAATGGCACATGTCAGTAACGACATTCAGGCTGTAGAAATGACTGCCGGTGAAGGCATTCTGACGTTAGTCGATTCGATATTTATGGGATGTCTGGTGCTGGGGATCATGATCACCCAATACTCCCTGCCGCTAACCATAATCTCGTTATTGCCCTTACCTATTATGGCTTTTCTGGTTGCCCGTATTGGGCGCGAAATTCACCATGCTTTTGGTAAAGCACAAGCTGCTTTTGGTGATGTAAATAACATCGCCCATGAAAATATGAGCGGCTTACGCACTCTGCGGCTGTTTGCGGCCGAGCAATATGCTGAACAACAAATGCAACAGAAAGCCGAACAAGCCAATCAGGCCAATCTGCAAGTTGCCAGAGTAGACGCCAAATTCGAGCCAGTTATTTATCTGTGCATTGGTAGCGCTTATTTACTGGCTATTTCCGGCGGTAGCTGGCTGGTTTGGCAACACCAGTTAACCATCGGTCAACTGACCAGTTTTAGCCTCTATTTAGGCCAATTGATCTGGCCCATGTTTGCTATCGCCTGGCTGTTTAATATTCTGGAAAGAGGTAATGCCGCCTATCAGCGCATTCAGACCGTACTAAATACGAAAGCACAACTCACATCAGGAATAGCTGAAAAACCAGCCTTGCCCGGAGACATCAATATTCAGCTGGAACGTTTTGAAAATGAAACCGGCATTGCACTATTGCAACAGATCAATCTGCGGATTCAACCTGGCGAGTTAGTGGGCATCGTCGGGCCGACAGGGGCAGGAAAAAGTACACTGCTGAAACTGATACAACGTTTCGCCGATCCGCTGCAGGGCCATATATCTTTACATCAAAAACCATTACCTGAATGGTCGCTCGCTGATCTACGCCAGCAATTTGCCTATGTACCTCAGGAGCCTTATTTGTTCTCGCTTTCAGTAGCTGACAACATTGCATTAGGTCGCCCCGATGCAACATTAGAACAAGTGATTACAGCGGCCAAACTGGCTGAATTAGATTCAGATATTCAGGGCTTACCACAAGGTTATCAAACCCCCGTTGGCGAACGTGGCATCACCCTTTCTGGCGGTCAGAAACAGCGACTGGCATTAGCCCGAGCCTGGTTAACCCAACGCCCATATTTGTTATTAGACGATGCGCTTTCTGCCGTGGATGCAAAAACAGCATCCCGCATTTTGCATAACCTGCAATCTGACAGCCATAACATGACATTGCTGATGGTGACACACCGTTTGCAAGGGTTAGAACATGCTGCTCAGATCCTAGTGCTGGAACAAGGCGAACAACGAGAGTTAGGTAGTCATCAAACATTGTTAGAACAAAATGGCTGGTATGCAAAAACCTGGCGGTATCAGCAATTGGAACAAGCACTGACAGAGGACGAAAATGAGTAATACCTTGTTGCGTCTTTTGAAATACTGTCGACCCCATTTACGCTTGATCTGCATCGGGTTAGGGTTTTTATTTTCGTCTTCCTTAGCTGAAGTTAGCGGCCCATTGCTGATTAAATACTTTATTGATACCTCATTAGCCACTGGGCATTGGATCGCTCGTGAAATTGGCCTGTTCATCATTACTTATTTGTCACTGCAAGGGCTCGCTGCATTCAGCAGTTATAAACAAGCCTTATTGTTTAGCCGAGTGGCGCAATACATTATCAAAGGGCTACGGCAAGAAACCTTCTCTGCTGCGTTACGACTACCAGCACGTTATCTGGATAATCATCAAACCGGGCATCTGATATCAACCATCAGTAACGATACCGAAACGCTGCTACAGCTTTATATTCAGGTGATCGGTCAATCCATCCATAAAGTCGTATTGTTGACAGGTATTTTAGGCGGCATGTTCTGGTTGAACTGGCAGCTGGCTTGCTTGATTTCTATCATGATCGCCATGGCGATCGCAGTGATGCAGATCTACCAACGCTGTTCTATGCCCTGGTCGCGGCAAGCTCGGCAACTCACGTCAGATCTCAACCACCAGCTAAGTGAAACGCTGCAAGGCATTCCCATCATTCAATCACTGGTGCAAGAAAAACATTTTGCCGATAAATTTGCAGCAACGAATCAGCAACAATTACAGGCCAGAAAAAAGGTACTGCAATTAAACGGATTGCTACTGCGCCCGATGATCGACCTGCTGTATATCTTTACTATCGGTACATTGCTCAGCTGGTTTGCAATACAGGGAACCTCACAAATCGCTGTGGGCGTTATCTATGCGTTTGTGAGCTATATGGGGCGAATGATCGAGCCATTAAATGATCTCACCAACCAACTCACGCAGATCCAACAATCTCTGATTGCTGGTGAGCGGATCTTCACTTTATTAGATGAACCTAAAGAACCCGTCGGCACATACCAACAACCGGTCGGGGGCAACATCTGTTTTCAGCACGTCAACTTCCGCTATCAACCAGATGGTGAGCTGATATTACAAGATATTAATCTGGAACTGCATAAAGGGAAAATGATGGCGCTGGTAGGCCATACCGGCAGTGGCAAATCGACTATTTTGCACCTGCTGAGCGGTATGTATCAGCCAACATCAGGCGACATCATTATAGAGCAACACCCGATTGAAGAATGGAACATCAGCAGCTTACGTTCACAGCTGGGTGTTATTCAGCAAGATCCGTTTATTTTTGCCGGTTCCGTGGCTGATAATATCCGTTTTGGACGCCCGAATATCAGTGATAACGACATCACTCAGGTATTAAATCATGTGCAGTGGTTTGAAAGTATTAACCACAATGAAACAGTATCAATGCAGTTACAGGAAGGAGGTAAAAATCTCTCCGCGGGCCAACGTCAGCTACTTTCTTTCGCTCGTGCATTGGTAACCCGCCCCCCAGTTCTGATCTTGGATGAAGCAACGGCTAATGTCGACTCGCAGACAGAACATCATTTACAACAAGCGATTGCCTCTATTCGGCATCAACACGCTTGGCTCATTGTAGCCCACCGGTTATCTACGATTGTCGATGCTGATGAGATATTGGTGCTACAGCATGGCAAGATTATTGAGCGAGGAAATCACAGCGGTTTACTGGCCGCCAATAAACACTATGCGACGCTGTATCAGCTACAACAGTTAGCCGTAAAATAGCTATGTTGGTTGTCGCTGTGATGTTGCGTGGTTGTTAAATCGAAGACAAAAAAAAAGCGCCGCTGGGCGCTTTTTTATCTGTCACTGTAAATAATTACAGGATAGTTACGTTTTCAGCCTGTGGACCTTTCTGGCCTTGAGTCACAGTGAACTGAACACGTTGGCCTTCAGCCAGGGTTTTGAAACCGGTAGAGTTGATAGCACGGAAGTGAACAAATACATCCGGACCTTCATCCTGCTGAATAAAACCAAAACCTTTAGCTTCGTTGAACCATTTTACTTTGCCAGTACGTACAGACATAACACATTTCCTAACACAAAATACTTGAGCCTCTCGGCCGTTAACGCTGAAAGAGGTTTACTTAATAAGACAATATCGACTTTCTTTATGGGAAAGAAAACATTTGCCAAGTAAGCGCAGGCGCTCAATCAGTTAACTGTAATCTAAAGCATTTCATGGTGAAGTCAATTAAAAACATTAGTGAAAAAAATAATATTTCTTTTACAATTGGTTAGTATTTAATTGAGATACACCACCAAGGATAACAATCATGAAAAACGGGATTTTGTATGCAGCAATTGCTGCCGCTCTTGGCGCTGGCGCATACTACGCTATTCAACAACAGAATGCAGGCAACACCGCAGGCACGCTGAACTATGTACCCGCTGACACCCTAGTATTTATGGGTGATCTGGAACCAGCCTCTTGGAAAGAGACCATTTCCCCCCTGCAAGCTCGCTTTTCTCAACTATTTACTGGTGGTGCATCAACCTCAGTTCAGGAAATTGAACGTCTGCAAAAAGAAATCGACGCTAAACCTGACGAATGGAATGATGGCTTACGCGTTATATTTGGTCTTTATGCTGAATATGTGACCATGCTCACTAAAGGAACAATTAATCCTCAGGATTTAGGTTTTTCCGATAAATTAGATGCTGCTTTTTATACCGTCGGTGCATTACCAGGGCGGGATCGCACTTTGTTAATGAAATTTGAACAGGCAGATCGTCTGTGATCTAATCGCGTCTCCATGCAGGAGGCACGCGCTATGACGTTGATTGAACACCTTACCCTTGTCGAAGAAACT
>JAYSBB010000036.1:0-23235 GCA_041915645.1 Tolumonas sp. | reverse complement strand
AATACTGGCTTTTTAATTTATTTAAATCAGAGCAAGTCTGACTATCACAACATTTTCATTCACAAAAGCCATCTATGCTTATAGGAGAATTATCCCTAGGAAAATATTTATCTATGTTTAAGCATTCGTTAAAAGCCAAAATTCTAATGCTGGTCAATCTGGCTATTTTGACCATCATTATTCTGCTTTCCACTACGTTTTATAGTTCACAAAAAGAACTGCTCATACAACAAAGCTACCTAAATCTGAAAAGCGTCGGCTCTGAAATATCACGTGGTATTGCCGATTGGATAAAAGTACGTCACAGCATTATTGATGGCTTGAGTAAAAATATTGATAGCCCGGAGTTGGTGACTCATTTAGTGCAAGCCAGAACATCAGGTAATTTTGCCCTCACCTTTTATGGTGATGAAAACGGCAAAATGGTAGATGCCGATCCCACCATTAATCGGGCCGGATATGACCCCAGAACACGCGATTGGTATAAAGATACCAAGGCCGCCGGGCAAGCTACTTTATCCAAACCGTACATCAGTGCTTCGATGAAAAAACTGGTTGTCGCCTTTTCCAGCCCCGTCGCTCATGGAGTGGTATCCGGTGTGATTGATATTGATAACATTATCAATAATATCAATGACCTCAATCTTCAGGCTGATGGAGAAGCTGTTCTGCTGCTTAAAGACAGCACCGTTATCGCTTATAAAGATAAAAACCGGATACTGAAATCAGCAAGCGAGATTGCGCCCGCTCTTACTGCGTCTTTTTTGGAACAATCTTCTCTGGGCGACGAATTTCAAGCCATTCAAATCAATGGAAAAGACAAACTAGCATTGACCGTGCAGATCCCCAATACCGAATGGCGCATTTTATTTTCGCTGGATAAAGCCACGTTGATGGCACCGCTATACAGTAAATTGTTCCAGCAAATTATTATTGCGCTAATTATTGGCGCTGTATTCAGTCTGGTTATGAGTTTATGGATCAATCATCTTTTCCGCCCATTAAAAACGGTCTCTGATGCTCTGCAAACAATTGCAAACGGTAAGGGCGATTTGACGAAACGGATCCCGCTTAACAATGAAGATGAGATCGGCTTGCTAGCCGCTAACTTCAATCGTTTTGTTGGTAGTTTGCATGAATTGATCACGCATATTCGTGCCCTAGCCAGTGATATTGATAATGAAGCAGACCAGGGGCTTAAACGCAGTCAAAGCTCGGTGAGTGAACTGAGTCGTCAGCAGCAAGAGCTCACCATGGTGGCAACGGCTGTCACGGAAATGGCATCAGCCACGCAAGAAATTGCAGGTAATGCGGAACAAACCGCAGCCGCTGCTATTGAATCTTCAGAAAGCAGTGAAGCAGGCAAATCATTGGTTAATAAAACCCGAGAATCTATCAGTCATCTGGCGGATGGTGTTTCGGAGGCCACAGAAGTAATTGCACAACTTGATCGTCACGCACAAGAGATCAATGGCATTCTGGCGACCATCAAGGGCATCGCTGAACAGACCAATCTGCTGGCATTAAATGCCGCTATTGAAGCAGCGCGGGCTGGTGAACAAGGCCGCGGATTTGCGGTAGTAGCTGATGAAGTGCGTGTCTTGTCGCAACGCACTGCTGCCTCTACCACCGAGATTCAATCCACCATTGAAACGTTACAACGCACCACGCAAAAAGCGGTAAATATCATGGCGAGCAGTCAGGATATGGCGGCACACAGCGTGAAAGACGCACTGGATGCCTCTTCTGCATTAGAAGAAATTACCCGTGCCGTCAGCTCTATTTCCGATATGGCGAATCAGATCGCAACAGCCGCGGAAGAACAAAGTCACGTCACCAGTGAAATCACCACCAACGTTACGGCAATTAAGGATGTGGCCGATGAGTTAGCAGATGGCGCGGTTCAAACACAGAAAGATGCCTATAAACTGCAAACGCACGCCGCTGATTTAACCAGTAAGGTGGCACATTTTATTCTTTAACTGACAAGCATAACGTTGCTAAAAATTGTAAAAGCCGACAATAAAGTTTGTCGGCTTTTATTTTTTAAACCATGCTTAATTTGAGCTCATGCATTTTTTGCAATGACAGAGTAGAAACCGGATTTCCCCGCCGATTGATGCGGGGCTTTTTTATCTAATAGCAACGACCTGCTCAACTAATAATTGTACCGACCGTTGCCCACGCCATTCATTGATATCTAACCGATAAACCAACTGTACTTGCCCGACTGAGGCATCCGGCCAACGATTCAAATCAATATTAAATGCAATGGCATCCAAGCGCGGTCCACCTGGTACTTCAACTTCCATTTTCAAGTGTTTGCTACCCACCAGCTTTTGGTGACGCAGATGGAAAACACCATCGAAGCAAGGCTCTGGAAATGCTTGTCCCCACGGCCCGGCATTACGCAATGCTTCAACCATCTCCAGCGAGAACTCCTGAGCCAGTAGTTCACCATCGGTTAATACAGTGCCGGTGAGTTGTTCTGGTGTGAGCCATTCCGCCACCAACGCGGTAAATTTCTCACGGAAAGGTTCTAAGCTCGTTTTTGGCAACGACAACCCAGCCGCCATCGCATGGCCACCATATTTACTGATTAGGCCCGGATGCAGTTGATCTAAACGCTCCAGTGCATCGCGCATATGCAGGCCGGGAATAGAGCGACCAGAGCCTTTTAGTTCATCATCACTGCTTTCCGCAAACGCAAACACCGGGCGGTGATATTGCTCTTTGATACGAGAGGCAACTAAGCCTACAACCCCTTGATGCCAATCATCTTGATGTAACACCAAAGCAGCAGGTAATTCACCCTCCAATGCTTTCAAACGCGACAGCGTTGCCAGCGCTTCTTGTTGCATGCTGCCTTCAATAGCTTTGCGTTCTTGATTCAGAGAATCCATTTGTGATGCCAGATGACGAGCAACGTTTTCATCATTGGAAAGCAGACAGGCGATACCCATGGTCATATCATCAAGACGACCCACCGCATTCAGACGTGGGCCCAAGAAATAACCTAAATCGTTGGCGGTCAGGCGTGACAATTCTCGCCCTGCAACCTCGCACAATGCCTTAATTCCTGCCCGACATTTGCCCGCACGGATACGTTGTAAGCCCTGATGTACTAAAATACGGTTGTTGTTATCCAGCGCCACGACATCAGCGACCGTACCAAGCGCCACCAGATCGAGATAATCAGCCACATTCGGTGCAGTAATGTTTTGCTGAGTAAACCAGCCGAGTTGCTGCAAATGACTTTTTAACGCTGCCATCAGGTAAAACGCCACACCAACACCAGCCAGATTACCCGAGCCAAACCCGCAACCTTGCTGATTCGGGTTCACTATTGCATCGGCTTGTGGCAATTCTGTACCAGGTAAATGGTGATCGGTGATCAATACCTTCATGCCCTGTTGGCGTGCGGTTTCGACACCAGCCAGACTGGAAATGCCATTATCAACCGTGATCAGTAATTCTGCATTTTGCTGAGCCGCCAGCATGGTAATTTCCGGGCTTAAACCATAACCATATTCAAAACGGTTAGGCACTAAATAGGCGACGTTTTGTGCCCCCATGGCACGTAAAGCCAACGTCATTAAGGCCGTGCTAGTGGCGCCGTCGCAGTCAAAATCGCCAACGATAATAATTCGTTGTTGCTGCTGCAAAGCGTCGGTGAGTAACGCCAGCGCTTGCGGTAAATCCTTCAGCCCTTGCGGGGCTAATAAATTACCAGCAGAGCGATTTAATTCATCGACATGCGTGATACCGCGGCTGGCATAAATCTGGCGTAAACGGGCAGGAATATCGGCAGGTAAAAAGGAGTCATCGACCTGTGGGCGGCGGCGAAGTTTAAATGTCATCATGAATTATCTGAGTATTTAAGCAGGATCTGCGGGCACGTTAGCCCGCAGCAGCCTGATTAGCAAGGATCAAAGATCATCGATCTGTTTGTCTTGCGGATAAGCAACCTGATAGCCAGTGTCTAATGTCGCTGTTTTGCCAGCAGGCAATGGTAATTCCCATCGTTGAACGCCAGCTTGCTGATTCACATCTTGCTCTTTCGGTGTCGCGGTGCCTTCTAACGTTGAAACCTTAATATCTTGTTGTTTGGCAACCGGCCAGCTATCCAACACGGTCAGTGACATCGGTTTCGGGTGTCCGTTGGTAACTTTAAGTTGGTAATGACGTTGCAGGGTTTGTTGTTTATTCAATACTCCCGACTCACCCGCTTCATCTTTTAGCGTCTGCCATTCCAGTTTCACTGCATCATCAGCCCCAAAACCCATCGCGATCTGATCTTTCGGGGCTAATAATGGCTGCTCAACCCGCCCTACTCTGACGCCATCACGTTGTAATAACCATTCCCCCGGCAACAGCGGTGTGGAAGACGGATTTTCCACTCTGGCATACAGATAAGCATGTGAATCCAGACGCGGTACAGCCTGTAAATTCAGTGCCACTGGCCACTGCTGTTGCTGCAAGACCACTCGTTGTTTTTCTTCGCTGGAATTAACATTGATTTTGCCTGGGATCTGATAAGAAACATGATAACCACTATCAATCACCGTTGCCCGCTGCTCGGCTACCGGTGCAGCTGCCACCATCATTTCCGGCATCGCCGCATCAGCGACGGCACCCGCAGATTTCATTAATGTGTTCCGTGGTACTGGGCGTTGATAATCAATCCACCAGCTGGAAAGTGCCGGTGGCTCTACCGCTGCACTGGGTTGCAATGTCGAAAGAGTCAGCGCGACATTATCCCAATTTTCGCCACTATTTTGCTGCACATAAGCCGCTTGAGTGACGGCCAGCTTACTTTGCTGCGTATCTAAATTCGCGTCATAGACCGGATACCAACTAGCCTGATTGAGCTGGTAACTCAGCTTCATCGCTAACTTGCCACCGGCCGATTGCAGATGCACGACAGCAATTTTATTGTCCTGCTGGCGATTATTAATCTGCTCCAACTCGCGTTGTGTTACCTCAATTTGCTGTTTCAGGGTGCGGATATCACGTGCCAGCGCGACTTTCGCCGCACCAATCTCTTTCATCCCTGCGCCTAACGTCTGCCAACCCGCACGCCATTGCGCAACCGAATTAGCCTCTGTGGTCTTCTCTGTTTTCGCTGCCCCGCCTTGTTCTGCCAGTTTTTGCAGATAGGTTTGCTGCGTGTTCAGTGCCAATTCATCGGCTTGCAATAATGCTTGCTGATCCAACTGCGCGGTTAGCTTATCTTGTAACTCTTTTGCGCGTGGCAACACCAGCTCGCTACGTACCTCATTTTTAAGCTCGACACTAGCCACTGAACTGCCTTTATCGCCACTGCCGGTGATCCGCAGTGAGTTCTCATCCAGCGTGGATGGTAAACCGGCGACCAGAACTGTCTGCGGCCCTGCGGGTAATTCCACCGTAAACGTTCGTGTTACCGTAGCTGATGATGGGTAAACCGTCACCGCAGCGATTTGGCTCTCAACAACTTGTTCCGCCATCGCTGATGACACCATTAACGCCAATAAACTAAATGAAAATACGTTAATTGTTTTATTCGACATTATATTCTCCCGTACTCAATCCAGCGTTATGCGCGCGGATGATGTTCCTGATGTAATTCCTGCAAACGTGCCTGTGCTACATGGGTATAGATCTGCGTAGTCGATAGATCCGAGTGGCCGAGCAGCATCTGCACAACGCGTAAATCAGCGCCATGATTCAATAAATGTGTGGCAAAAGCATGTCGCAACGTATGCGGTGACAAATCAGAATTAATATTGGCCCGCACTGCATAGAGTTTAATGCGATGCCAGAACGTCTGGCGAGTCATATGCTGCGCGCGGTTAGAGGGAAACAGCACATCCGATGATTGCTCATGCAGCAGCGTCATACGCCCTTCGCGCATAAAGCGCTGGATCCAATATTGCGCCTCTTCACCCGTTGGCACTAGGCGGTCTTTATTGCCTTTGCCGGTAACCCGCACATACGCCATATTAGACGCCAGCTGATGGATTTGCAGGCTCACCAATTCGGTAACACGCAAGCCCGTGGCATACAGCAGTTCCAGCATCGCTTTATCGCGCAACTCAATAGGCTCTTGCACTCGCGGCTCAGATAACAGCGCTTCCACCTGCTCTTCACTGATGTCTTTGGGCAGACGTAATGGCAGTTTAGGGCTATCCAAAGCCACGGTTGGGTCATCGGCCCGTAACTGTTCGCGAATTAAAAATTGGTAAAAACGGCGCAACGCACTGAGTAAACGCGCGGTTGAGGTTGCCTTAAAACCTTGATCAATTCGCCATGCCAGATAGTTATGCAGCAATAAGGTATCGAGCGTCAGATAAGAAGAAGCCTTACTGTCGAGCCAGTCATTCAGCTTATAGAGATCAGTCCGGTAGGAAGAGATGGTGTTATCGCTCAACCCACGTTCGAGCCATAACATATCCAAAAACTGCTCAATCAGAGGATTATCTTGTTTCATTACTAATTTGTGACCTTTATTGGCGATCCGCGCTGCACTTTTGTAACATGGAATCAATTTTGTTGTCTGGAAATCATTATGCAAATTGGTCTGTTTTACGGCTCCAGCACCTGTTATACCGAAATTGTAGCGGAAAAAATCCAATCTATTCTGGGTGCTGATCTCATCACGATCCATAACCTTGCCGATACGCCTGTCAGCAAAATGGCCGACTACAGCATTCTGTTTTTAGGCATTCCAACCTGGGATTTTGGCGAGATTCAAACCGATTGGGCCAATAACTGGGATGTAATCGATGAAGTCGATCTCAGCGGTAAAATCGTGGCGTTATTTGGTCTGGGTGATCAGGGAACCTATGGCGAGTGGTTTTTAGATGCAATGGGCTTATTGCACGACAAACTGCTGGCCAAAGGCTGTCAGATCGTCGGTTACTGGCCAAATGAAGGCTATGAGTTTGACGCCTCGAAAGCCTTGGTTGCCGATGGCAGCTATTTTTGCGGGCTGGCGCTGGATGACATCACGCAATATGAACAAACCGACGAGCGCCTGCAAAAATGGCTGCCACAGGTGCTGGAAGAGATAACCCAGCTTTAATACCGCATTACGCTGACATGCGCAGATAAAATTCATCGGCCAACGCTATAAATTCAGAAGAGTAACGATTATCTGTCTCGCGCAAACAAAGTTGCTCTTCCACCGTTTCGCTTGCCTTGCGACTTAACAGCAATAACACCAGATTCGGTGTTTTGCCGCGTTTGGTTTCCACGAAACAGCGCCGATGCAAATGCCAGCCCAGTTCACCCGCCAATGTAACTAACTGCTCGCCTTGTTCCACCGGCAACACCAACGCCAGTTTTCCCAGTGGCGCCAGCAAACGCTCTGCACTTTGTAATAGCGCGGTTTGATCTAATTCGCCGGTATGCCGTGCCCGCTGTCGCGCGGAGTCAGGCAGTGTCTGCCCATGCACAAAATAGGGTGGGTTACTGATGATCAAATCGTAATATGGCGCCTGAAAAATACGAATGTCATGTCGGATAATACGAATACGTTCACGCCACGGGGAACCGTTAATATTCTCCTCAGCCTGTTTTACGGCATCGGGATCTAATTCTACCGCGTCAATTTGCACCTGTTGGCTCGTTCTCTGCGCCAACATCAAAGCGAGAATCCCGGTGCCCGTTCCAATATCCAGAATACGTTTTGCCCTCATGACGGGCACCCAACTGCCGAGCACAATACTGTCAGTACCGACCTTCATCGCGCAGCGATCTTGTTCAATCTGAAACTGTTTAAAAGTAAAGCTATGACCGCCCATAAGGATCTTTCATCTTCCGAATTTTCAGTAACACTAAAATAGCTGCGAATTTTACGCCATACTTGCCTATAATGTGCGCCCTCATTTGTAAGTCAGGAAGTCGTTTATGTCTTTTGAATCCTTAGAATTGGATCCCATTCTGCTACAAGCCGTAGAAGAGTTGGGTTTCACACGCCCGACCACCATTCAAACACAGGTGATCCCAGTGGCGATGGAAGGACGGGACGTAATGGCTTCCGCACCGACCGGCACCGGTAAAACCGCCGCCTTCTTGCTGCCGATGATGCAGCACATGATCGACTTCCCGCGCCGTCGCCCCGGTCCTGCGCGTGCATTGATCTTAACGCCGACCCGTGAACTGGCGCTGCAAATTACAGAACAAGCCGAAGCACTGGCCTCTTACACGCATCTGAAAGTGGCCAGCATCATCGGTGGTGTTGCCGAAGAGAAGCAACTGCCAGCATTGGAAAAAACGGTTGATATCATCATTGCGACCCCAGGCCGTCTGATGCAATACATCGAAGATGAACGCTTTGACAGCCGTGACATTGAAATTCTGGTGCTCGACGAAGCAGACCGCATGTTAGACATGGGCTTTATCGGCGATGTTGATCGTATCGCTGCCGAAGCGCGCTGGCGTAAACAAACCATGCTGTTCTCAGCAACGCTGGAAGGTGCTGGTCTGAGAAAATTTGCTGAAGATTTATTAAAAGATCCGGCAGAGTTATTTGCCGAGCCGCCACGCAGTGAACGCAAAAAAATCCAACAGTTAGTGTATTTTGCCGATACGGCTGAGCATAAATTCCAGTTGCTGAAACATTTACTGCAACAGGAAGATGTCACCCGCAGCATTATTTTTGTGAAAACCCGTGAACGCTTGGCTGAGCTGGTGAGTCAACTGCAGGCTAGCGGCATTGATTGCGCGTGGTTACGCGGTGAGATGGAACAAGAGAAGCGTATTGAAGCACTCAATAAATTCCGTTCTGAGCGTGTAAAGATTCTGGTCGCCACCGACGTCGCTTCGCGTGGTATTGATTTGCCGGACGTTAGCCATGTATTCAACTACGACATGCCTCGTTCAGCCGATACCTATATTCACCGTATCGGCCGTACTGGTCGTGCCGGTAAAAAAGGTTGTGCCATCAACCTGGTTGAAGCACATGACGTTGGCATGATGGAACGCGTTGAGCGTTACACCGAAGAAAAAATGATGCGCCGTGTGGTTGATAGCCTGCGCCCGCAACATAAGGTCAGCAAACCAGCCGGTAAGCGTAAAGATAAAAAAGAAGACGACAAGAAAGACGAGAAAAAACCGAAAGAGAAAATCCGTCATCGTGTCAGCAAGAACAAAGGCAAACCAGACTGGGCCAAAAAACACGCTCAGAAAGCCGCTGAAGCTGAGAAAAAAGCGACCACAGAAAAGTAATCTGCCGCTCTATTTTCTAATCTCTTTTTTTCTAAGCTCTTTTTTCCGCCTGCACCTGACAGCAGGCGGAAATATCAAATAATGTCCACCTAAACTTACTCCACCACACCTTCAGGACGACGAAACACCAGTTTATTTTCCGTTGATAATTCAGGACAATAACCATAACCCGCAACAGTAAAATCCAACAACTGCTCGGGGTTTGTGATGCGTTCTTTGACCAAATAACGCGCCATTAATCCGCGGGCTTTTTTTGCATAAAAACTGATGATTTTGTATTTACCGTTTTTCTCATCCTGAAAGACCGGTGTGATCACCCGCCCTGCCAGCTGTTTTACGCGCACCGATTTGAAATATTCATCAGAGGCCAGATTTAGTAACACATCATCGCCTTGCTCTTGCAAAGCTCGGTTCAGATGCTCAGTAATGATATTCCCCCAAAACGCATACAGATCTTTGCCACGGGAATTGGCCAGTTTCGTGCCCATTTCCAGCCGGTAAGGTTGCAATAGATCCAGTGGACGCAACAAACCATACAAACCGGAAAGAATGCGAATATGCTGTTGCGCTATATCCAAATCCACGTCATTAAAATCTTGTGCCGCTAAACCAGAATAAACATCACCGTTAAAAGCGAGCAGTGCCGGGCGAGCATTCTCTGGGGTCGCAAGCGGCTGCCACTGGGCATAACGCGCTACATTTAACCCCGCCAGTTTGTCACTTAAACTCATCAATGAAGCAATATCTGCCGGTGTAAACTGCCGCAATTGCTCGATCAGCAGTGCTGATTCATGCATTAACTGAGGTTCAGAAAAACGCGAGGTAGTGAGCGGAGATTCATAATCTAACGATTTGGCGGGAGAAAGCACAGCCAGCATAAAAACCTCAACAAAAAAGGATGAAGTAGTAACTTGTTATCAACATGTTACCACGTTCATCCCCTTATTGTGGCAGTGAAGCCTTATGAGACCGTAATATTATCCATCATACCGGAATCAAATTTACCGCCCGCAGCCAGCTTGATCATGACGCGCATTTCATTACTGGAATCAGCAAATGCCAGCGCTTCATCAAACCCGATCACGCCTTGTTTATACAATTCCAGCAAGGATTGGTCAAACGTCGTCATACCGAGTTCACGTGAACGCGAAATGGTTTCTTTTAACCGATGAACTTCGCCTTTTCGCAAAATATCACTGATTAACGGTGAATTGAGCATCACTTCAAATGCAGCACGACGACCAGTACCATCCAACGTAGGCACCAATTGCTGAGCGACAATCGCTTTTAAGTTAAATGCTAAATCGTACATCAACAGACGGTGCTTTGACGGTGGCACCAAGTGCAAAATACGTTCGATGGCCTGATTTGCATTATTCGCATGCAATGTCGCCATACAAAGATGCCCAGTTTCAGCAAACGATAACGCAAATTCCATCGTTTCTTCTGACCGAATTTCACCGATCAGAATAACGTCAGGAGCCTGACGCAAAGCACTTTTCAAACCATCATCAAAAGACAGCGTATCTGAACCAACTTCACGTTGCGTGATCAAACAACGATCGTGCTGGTGTACAAATTCCACCGGATCTTCAATAGTCAGAATGTGATCGTTAGCATGACGGTTACGATAACCAATCATCGCTGCCTGTGTCGTTGATTTACCAGCACCGGTTGCCCCGACGAATAAAATCAAACCACGTTTTGCCATCGCCAATTCTTTAATCGACAACGGTAAAAACAGTTCTTCACAGGTCGGGATCACGGTTTCGATACGACGAATGGAACAGCCGGGAAAATCCTGTTGCCAGAAAGCACTAACACGAAACCGACCGATGCCTGGGCAGTTAATCGCGAAATTTGCCTCTCTGCTGTCTACATAAACCTGATACCGATCTTCGGTCATGGTCTGACGCACCATATGCAGCACGTCATGTTCGTCCAGCTCGGTATCCCCCAGCCGACGTAACTTACCGTTTACTTTAATCGACGGCTGAATACCTACAGAGATAAATAAGTCTGAGCCTTTTTCATCCACTAAAGTACGTAACAAATTAGCCAATTCCATAGCTTTATCCTCACACTATTGAGTTGGGATCAACTGCCTTGGCTTTTGCATCATGAACAGAAATCAAACCTCGGGCAACGAGCCCTTTTAAACAATAGTCCATGGTTTGCATTCCATGCACCATCCCTGTCTGAATGACTGAATACATTTGTGCGACTTTATCTTCACGGATCAAGTTACGAATAGCGGGAATACCAATCATGATTTCATGAGCAGCAATACGACCACCGCCATTTTTCTTCAACAAGGTCTGGGAGATAACAGCTCGCATTGATTCTGACAACATCGAACGTACCATGTCTTTTTCAGCACCAGGGAATACGTCGATAATACGGTCGATTGTTTTGGCCGCAGAGGTGGTATGCAGCGTCCCAAACACCAAATGCCCGGTTTCTGCCGCCGTTAACGCCAAACGAATGGTTTCCAAGTCACGCATTTCACCCACCAGAATAATGTCCGGATCTTCACGCAAGGCAGAACGTAAAGCGGCATTAAAACTCTTGGTATCACGATAAACTTCACGCTGGTTCACCAGACATGACTTACTCTGATGCACAAATTCGATAGGGTCTTCAATGGTAATGATGTGATGGTTATGGGTTTCGTTAATATAATCGACCATTGCCGCTAGGGTCGTAGATTTACCCGAACCGGTTGGTCCGGTAACCAACACCAACCCTCTTGGGTTTTCCGCAATGGTTTGGAAGATCGGCGGTGCGCCCAAATCATCCAATGTCAAAACTTTACTTGGAATGGTACGGAACACTGCCGCCACACCACGGCTTTGATTAAACGCATTCACACGAAAGCGAGCCAGATTCGGGATCTCAAACGAGAAGTCGACCTCCAGATCTTCTTCAAACACCTTGCGCTGATGGTCGTTCATGATGTCGTACACCAGACTGTGCACCTGACGATGCTCAAGTGGCGGTAAATTAATACGACGGATATCACCATCAACGCGAATGATCGGCGGTTGCCCTGCAGAAAGATGCAGATCTGATGCGTTATGCTTTACACTAAAGGCCAATAATTCTGTTATATCCATTATTCATCCCACTCCCAACAAAAACTGAACCAATGAATGACATAGCATCGCGCTTGCTCGCCATACAAGATCAGATCGCTTCACTCACCCGCCAGGCCGGCCGCGCACCGGATGACGTACAGTTGCTGGCTGTTAGTAAAACCAAACCGATAGAGGCGATTTATGCCGCCTATCAAGCCGGTCAACGGCAATTTGGTGAATCTTATGTTCAGGAAGCGATCCCAAAAATCCAACTATTACAAACTAACCCCGATTATGCTGATATCGAATGGCATTTCATCGGTCCGTTGCAATCGAATAAAACCAAACCTGTCGCTGAACATTTTGACTGGGTTCATAGCGTTGACCGCGAAAAAATAGCCCAACGACTGAATGAGCAACGACCAGCCCATCTCCCAGCACTGAATGTCTGCCTTCAGATTAATATTAGCGGAGAACAGACCAAATCGGGTATTAATGCTGATGAAGTTTTTGGCCTGGCTGGCATAATTAGCCAATTCCCTCGCTTAAAACTACGCGGGTTAATGACAATTGCTGAAAATACCGATGACATGAACGTAGTTCGTGATAATTTTCTGCATATGCAACAACTATTTAACCAATTAAAATCCCAATATCCATCTGTAGATACGTTATCGATGGGCATGACAGATGACATGCCAGTAGCCATCAGTTGCGGCAGCACTATGGTGCGGATTGGTACAGCGATCTTCGGAAGCCGAGAATATAAGTAGGAATCATGGAACAAAGAAATATTGCGTTTATTGGTGCCGGCAATATGGCCCGCAGCCTGATCAGCGGATTAATCAATGCCGGTTTCCCTGGCAATAAAATCCATGCCACAGATATTGATGCCCTGAAAGCACAAGAGCTGGGTAAAGAATTTGGTATCACTGGCAGCAATGACAATGTGGCTGCGGTAAAAAATGCCGATGTGATCGTGTTGGCCGTTAAACCACAATTTATGGCGGAAATGCTGGCGCAACTAGCCCCAGCTATTGGTGATTTTGGCAATAAACTATTCATCTCTATTGCAGCCGGTGTCAGCGTTGCCCGTTTGCAAGGTTTGCTGAACGGACACCAGAATATTGTCCGTTGCATGCCAAATACGCCGTCTTTGATTGGTATTGGCATGACCGGTCTGTTTGCACCCGCAGTAGTCAATGCCACTGATCGTCAATTCGCACAGGATATGCTGCAAGCCGTGGGTAAAACACTGTGGGTTGCTAACGAAGCAGATATCAATGTCGTCACCGCAGCGTCAGGCAGTGGCCCGGCGTATTTCTTCCTGTTCATGCAATATATGGTGGAAGAAGCACAACGCATGGGTTTTAGCACTGAAGCCGCTCGTCTGTTAGTGCAAGAAACTGCGTTAGGTGCCGCCCAGATGGTGATTGCGAACCCAGAAACCGAGCTGGCTACTTTACGTGCACAGGTGACTTCGAAAGGCGGCACCACAGCGGCAGCCATTAATGCTTTTGAGGAAGGTAAACTGGCTGATCTGGTGAGTGTTGCCATGCAAGCAGCCCAACGCCGCGCTGAAGAAATGGAAACACTTTTCTAAGGATTCTCATGAATACACTGTTTTTTCTGCTGGATACTGCGTTTAGCCTCTATTTGATGGTGGTATTACTGCGGTTTTGGCTGCAATGGGCCAGAGCAGATTTTTATAATCCATTGAGTCAGGTGGCTGTGAAACTGACACACCCGATCTTAAGCCCGTTACGTCGCATTATTCCCGGTTTCCGTGGTATCGATTTTGCGTCGTTGCTGCTGGCCTATGCGGTTGCCGCGTTGAAATTCATTGCCTTTATGTGGATGGGTGTGCTGAAAATTAATGTAACCGGTCTGTTGTTGTTGAGCTTTCTGGTGGTGTTAAAACAAGCCGGTTTACTGCTGTTCTGGATTTTGATTGCCCGCGCTATTTTAAGTTGGATCAGCCAAGGCCGCAGCTCTGTCGAGTATGTGCTGTATCAACTGACCGAACCACTGCTGAGCCCAATCCGCCGTTTCCTACCATCACTCGGTGGTTTAGATCTGTCGGTGTTGGTGCTGTTCTTTATTCTGCA
This sequence comes from Tolumonas sp., assembly GCA_041915645.1. Taxonomy (GTDB): domain Bacteria; phylum Pseudomonadota; class Gammaproteobacteria; order Enterobacterales; family Aeromonadaceae; genus Tolumonas. The sequence goes on along the minus strand of JAYSBB010000036.1, from coordinate 8,837 downwards.
AGGGATCAACTTCCTGATGCTGGATTTAGTCGGCCCACTGTGGAACCAGCTGTAATGGCTGGTTTTCGAAAAGATGGTGATGAAGTTTGGCTGGATGTTTACATCCAGCCCAAAGCTAGCCGCGATCAAATTCAAGGTTGGCATGGCGAAGAGCTGAAAATTGCGATCACTGCACCACCAGTGGATGGTCAGGCGAATGCGCACCTGATCAAGTTTTTATCCAAACAGTTTAAAGTGGCCAAAAGCCAGATCGTGATCCATAAAGGTGAACTTGGGCGGCACAAAACGGTTCGCATTATCTCGCCACAACAACTCCCCGCGATTTTAGAACAGCCTATGGGCTGAATCTTTCTTCCTGCTGCGAATACCGTTAATCGCAAGTGGTACAGAACTACATCCAACGTTATTATGTCGCCGATTTGATTACGGAGTCTGAATATGGAAAAGGTAGTTCTTGCCACCGGCAATAAAAAGAAAGTTGAAGAACTTAATGCATTACTGGCCGACCTGAATTACGCAGTCGTTCCGCAAAGTGAATTTAATGTTGAAAGCGTGCCAGAAACCGGCACCACTTTCGTTGAAAATGCCATCATCAAAGCACGCCATGCCGCTCGCATTACTGGCTTGCCCGCGATTGCTGATGATTCAGGTATTGAAGTTGATGCGCTGCTGGGTCGCCCAGGCGTCTATTCGGCCCGTTATGCCGGCGAAGATGCTTCCGATCAAGACAATCTGGAAAAACTGCTGGAAGAGATGAACGGCGTACCGCCGGTATTACGTACTGCACGTTACTGGTGTGTGCTGGTGTATATGCGCCATGCCGATGATCCAACCCCGATTATTTGCCAGGCCAGCTGGGAAGGCTCTCTCGCCACCGAGCCAAGCGGTGAAAATGGTTTTGGGTATGATCCGATCTTTAATGTGCCCGATCTCGACTGCACGGCAGCCGAACTGGAGCCAGCAACCAAAAACCGCTTAAGCCATCGTGGTAAAGCGCTGGCGCAACTCGCGAAAGCCCTGCAAGAGTAATTTATGCTGCAACTACCGCCACTGAGCCTGTATATCCATATTCCTTGGTGCGTACAGAAATGTCCGTATTGTGATTTCAATTCGCACGCCTTAAAACAGAATGTGCCGGAAACTGACTATGTGGCGGCGTTGTTGGCCGATCTTGATGCTGATTTGGGCTATGTGCAAAACCGCCAGCTGCAGAGTATTTTTATCGGCGGCGGCACACCGAGTCTGTTTTCTGCAAATGCCATTAAAGATTTACTGCAAGGTGTGGCAGCGCGCATTCCGTTTGCCAGTGATATTGAAATCACCTTGGAAGCCAACCCCGGCACCGTGGAAGCAGGTCGCTTTGCCGGTTATCAGCAAGCCGGTGTCACCCGCATCAGTATTGGCGTGCAAAGTTTCCAGCCGGAAAAATTGCAGAAATTGGGCCGTATTCACGATCCACAGCAGGCCGTTGCAGCTGGGTTACAGGCAAAACAGGCGGGATTACGCAGTTTTAATATCGACCTGATGCACGGTTTACCAGAGCAAAGCATCAGTGATGCGCTTTACGATTTAAAACAAGCTATTGAGATCGCCCTACCGCATTTGTCTTGGTATCAACTCACCATCGAGCCCAACACTGCTTTTGGCTCTCGCCCACCCGTGTTGCCCGAAGATGAAACGCTGTGGGATATCCAAGAACAAGGCCACCAGCTATTACTGGACGCAGGCTATCGGCAATATGAGATCTCGGCTTACGCCAAGCCCGGTTTCGAATGTCGGCACAATCTGAATTACTGGCAGTTTGGTGACTATCTCGGCATCGGTTGCGGTGCGCATGGCAAGATCACCTTACCGCAGGAAAACCGGATCATTCGCACAGCGAAAGTAAAACACCCGAAAGGTTATCTTGATCCGGAACGGGCATTTTTAGATCAAAGCTGGGATGTGGAAAACGACGATCGGCCGTTTGAATATTTCATGAACCGGATGCGCCTGTTTCAACCCGTTCCCAAAGCTGAATTTACGTTCAGAACGGGCTTAAAAGCCGAATCGGTTGAGCCGATGTTTGCTAAAGCCTACGAGCAAGGCTTACTGCAACAAACCGCGACTGAATGGCAAGTCACCGAGTTAGGCCATCGCTACCTGAACAGCTTACTGACGATGCTGATGGAAGAGTAAAGCCTTCCCAATTGAAATTGCAGCGGTGTTAACCGCAGAAACAAAAACGGCCTGTATCATCGGATAACAGGCCGTTTTTATTCATGCTGTTAGTTTGTGCGATTAGCTTTTTCGAGCGAACAGTAGATCCCACACGCCGTGACCGAGGCGATGACCGCGCTGTTCAAACTTAGTCAGCGGGCGAGAATCAGGGCGTGGTGCATACACACCATCCGTTACCGTATTAGCAAACCCTTCCGCCACACTCATCACTTCCACCATATGCTCCGCATAGTTCTCCCAATCAGTCGCCATATGGAAGATGCCACCAATTTTCAACTTCGGACGCAGCATTTGCACGAAAGCTGGCTGCACGATCCGGCGTTTATGGTGACGTGATTTGTGCCAAGGATCAGGGAAAAACAGCTGCAAAGTATCAATGCTTTGATCTGGGATCATCTGACCCAACACTTCCACCGCATCGTGGCAGAACAGACGCAAATTGGTAATGCCGGCTTCTTGCGCTGATGTTAAACAGGCACCAACGCCAGGGCGATGCACTTCAATACCGATGAAATTTTTCTCAGGCGCTGCAGCGGCCATTTCTACCAGTGATTTACCCATGCCAAAACCGATTTCCAGCACGACTGGCGCTTCACGACCAAACAGCTTGGCAAGATCTAACATCTCATCGCGAAATTCGACGCCCATCACCGGCCACAATTCTTGTAATGCGCGATCCTGACCTCGGGTCAGACGGCCTTCACGACGCACAAAACTGCGGATGCGGCGCATAAATTTACCATCTTCGGTTTGTTCTTCACCGACGGTCATTTCATCATGCTCGGTCATGGTGTCTCTCTATCTGTTAACAGGGCGTTGGCATTATCCAGAGATAATATGAAGGTGCAAGCAGAAAGCCGATTTTCCCCTTCATTCCGCCAGCAAAACCTTACTTTTTGTATCGTTTACAGCACCGCCTTGCTGTGACAGCATGCAGGCTTCATCGACAGAAGGTTTTTAGTTTGAATCCAGCCACTTTTTCACAGCGTTTACTGAACTGGTATGACATATCCGGGCGTAAAACATTACCCTGGCAGCAGGATAAAACTCCCTATCGGGTCTGGGTTTCGGAAATCATGCTGCAACAGACGCAAGTCAGTACCGTGATCCCGTATTACGAACGCTTTATGGCACGCTTTCCCGATGTGCTAAGCCTCGCCAATGCACCGTTAGATGAAGTGTTGCATCTGTGGACAGGGCTTGGTTATTACGCCCGCGCACGCAACCTACACAAAGCGGCGGAAGTTATACGCGATCAGTATCAGGGATTGTTTCCAGAAACCTTCGATGATGTGGTCGAACTGCCAGGCATTGGCCGTTCTACGGCTGGCGCTATTCTGTCGCTGTCGTTACAACAGCACCATGCGATTTTAGATGGTAACGTCAAACGTGTGCTCACACGCTGGTTAGCACTGGAAGGCTGGCCGGGGCAAAAACAGATTGAAAATGAACTTTGGGATTGGGCAAACAAACTCACCCCGGCAGAGCGCGTGGAACACTATAACCAAGCGATGATGGATCTGGGTGCCAGCCTTTGCAGCCGCACTAAACCGCAATGCACCATTTGCCCGATGCACGATGATTGTGGTGGTTACCTGCAAGGTAACCCAACTGCCTACCCGACACCCAAACCGAATAAGAAACAGATCCCGGTAAAACAGACCTGTCTATTGATCATGCGTCATGCACAGAGTGTCTGGTTACAACAGCGCCCGGCACAGGGCATCTGGGGCGGATTATTCAGCTTTCCCGAATTTAGTCATGTTAGCGAAGCGCAGCACTGGTTACAGCAACAAGGCTATACAGGCCTGACGATTCAACCGCTGAGCGCATTCCGGCACACTTTCAGCCACTTTCATCTGGATATTACGCCACTGCTGGTCAGCGTGCCGCATCCTGCACACAGCATCATGGAGCAAAGCCACGAACTTTGGTATAACCTCAATCAACCATCCAGTGTTGGCCTGTCTGCGGTGACACTGAAATTACTGACTTATCCTGAACTGCAACAATAGAGAAAATAACTATGTCCCGAACTGTTTTTTGTCAGCGACTGAAAAAAGAAGCCCTTGGTATGGCCTTTCAACTAGTGCCCGGTGAATTGGGTAAGCGGATTTTTGACAACATTTCTCAGGAGGCCTGGGCGGAATGGCAAAAAAAACAGACCATGCTGATCAATGAAAAAAAACTCAACATGATGAACACCGAGCATCGTGCTTTGCTGCAAGCTGAGATGGAAAAATATCTGTTTGAAGACGGCGAAGTGCAAATCGACGGTTATGTACCGCCGAGCGCTAAATAACCGTTTGTCTAGGAATAAACCAGTCATATTCTGGTTTTGTTCAGCAAAGCAGCAAACGAACTGAAAATTGAGGGGTTTCGGAAAAAAGCGTTGACTTAAAACCGCTTATTTTGTTTAATGCGCCCCGTTGCCCAGATAGCTCAGTCGGTAGAGCAGCGGATTGAAAATCCGCGTGTCCGTGGTTCGATTCCGCGTCTGGGCACCATCATTTAAGTTAACTTGCTACGGCGAGTTAAGTAACAAATTTGTGTGCCGGCTTAGCTCAGTTGGTAGAGCAACTGACTTGTAATCAGTAGGTCATCAGTTCGATTCCGATAGCCGGCACCATTCCTTCTCTTAGCCCAGATAGCTCAGTCGGTAGAGCAGCGGATTGAAAATCCGCGTGTCCGTGGTTCGATTCCGCGTCTGGGCACCATGAATATGAGAGCCTCACAGCAATGTGAGGCTTTTTTGTTTTGGGCTGATAGCTTATTTTCATCTCAATCTTCGAGCTTAATTTTTATACGCTATTTGCCCCGGATACAAGTTATGCGTGGATATGGCTAGAAAAATCTTCGCGCAATATTCTGTGTTTACAGACGGAGCTCAAACGAGTTGAGAAAACTCAATATGCCAGCAATTTGTATTTGTCGAGCATTCTATATAGCGTCACTCGTGATACGCCAAGTTGGCGCGCAGCAGCCATAATATTATTGTCAGACTCTTGTAGCGCTCGTTGCATAGCCAGCATTTCTGCCTCAGCCCGAACCTCAGCTAAAGTCTGATGTTGTGGTAATTGAGTTTCAGGCTCTAACTCTAGATCTTCTGGTGTAATGATTCGTTTTTCGCACATCACTAATGCTCTGGCTACACGATTTTTCAACTCACGAACATTCCCTGGCCAGTGGTAAGCACGCATCTGCTGCAATGTAGCGGGGCTGAATCCGCGTACCGACGGATTAAGGCTATCTCTTAAATTACAAAGAAAATGGTAGGCTAATAATTCAACGTCACCACGTCGCTCTCTGAGTGGCGGCAGTTCCAGATCTAAGACACAAAGCCGAAAGTAAAGATCCTTGCGGAAATGGCCAGTTTTAATATCTTCACGAAGATCACGATTGGTTGCTGAAATAATACGTAGATCCACAGGGATGGGCTCCGTACCACCAACACGTGTGATTTGTCTTTCCTGCAGGAAACGGAGTAAGTTGGCCTGTAATTCCAGCGGTAAATCACCTATTTCATCAAGAAATAAAGTGCCGCCATTAGCCGCTTCAATATGACCGATCTGGCGACGACAGGCTCCGGTAAAAGAACCTTTTTCATGGCCGAATAATTCAGATTGGATCAGATTACCTGGTATCGCGCCGCAATTTACTGCGATAAACGGGCCCGTTCGCCGTTTTGATTGCTGGAAAATAGTACGGGCGGCTAATTCCTTACCTGTACCACTCTCCCCCATTAACATGACTGAAGAATCTACGGCTGCCAGTTTACTTAATTGGCGGAAAACCTTTCGCATAGCCGGACTATCCCCAATCATACAATCATGCCCGGAGGTAGCACCCATATTGCAATAAAAAGGCGGTAATGATCGTAAACTGGCCATGCCATAAGCATGCCCTAACGATGCCATTATCCGGGCATCATCAATTGGCATGGTGTGGTAGTCATAGAGATATTTTGCCAACAAATCGCGGGTAATAGGCTGATTGGCTATGTCGGATGTGACCAGACCAATCCACTCCATGGTAGTGCTGGTTCTCGCCAGCATAGACTCTATTTCCCGATCGGCATCTTCATCTTTGCCAAAATTATCGAGTAACAAAATCCCCACCAGCGGATTACGCCGCTCATACAAATCAACAGCTTCTCTTATCGTACTCGCCGGGCATGGCAGCCACCCTGCTGCAACCGCTTCCTTAGGCATAATCCATACTGAGGCGGTACGCAGACAAACCAGTTCGCGTACATCCATGGACAGTTACCTTTTAGCCACTTTTAAATTTCAGATCCAATCTAAGTATTGAAGATCGTCATCTGATTCGCTAGTTTTCGCTTACCTATTTTAACAAAATATTTACACTTTAATTTTTCCGATCTTCAATCCAATTTAATAGTAAATATGATTATTAAATTATTTATACTCCTATAAATCAAAAATATATCGAAACAACAAACCGAATTAAATCATTTAATCATACTAAAATGAATCCGAATATATTGTTTCAATTCTGAAACGCCGCCAATTAAAAATTTCTATTAACAATCAATACATTATAAAAATTGTATCTATTTATCACGCATTTTGGTTAACAAAAACAAATCCATCACCACTACAAATAATCATTTAATCATTATATTTCAATTAGTTAAATTTACGGTCTGAAACTTGTATATCTATTATCGCAACACTCCCCGATCATTCTCGCCGACGCTGCACCCCGGTAATTGATTGTGCTTGTGGCAAGAATCTAGGGATAGATTTCCACAATTTCCACATCTGGAAAAAGGAATACAATCATGAAGAATAAATTTAATTATAAACCTTTACTCACGGCACTATGTCTGGGGTTAGCAGCTTTAATCTCCGCCCCTGCCTTTGCCGACAACCCATTTCAATTAGATGGTAATGCTATTTCGAATGAAGTCGGACATCCAGCTGGTGATGACTGGGATGTAGTCAATACCACAGGCGGTAATTCTGAAGGTCGAACAGGTCTTGTTATCGACAGACCAGAACCAACACAATCCATTTTTACGGGCGGTGGAGCCAAAGACCAGATGGATATTACAGCCTGGAAATGGCGTACTGGTACTCCCCCATCTAAAGATGACTTAACTCATGCTTATGCTGCTGCCTATGTGCAAGACAATAATGATTTCATTCTGGTATTTGGGATGGATCGTTATGATACCAGCGGTGACGCACAGTTAGGTTTCTGGTTTTTAAAAGATGAAATTCAGCCTGTAACTGGTGGGACATTCTCTGGTAAACATCAAGATGGTGATGTTTTGGTGTTGGTCAATTTCTCCAATGGTGGTTCAGTACCTACTATTAATGTATTTCAGTGGCAAGGTGGCCAGGTTAATGCTGTCGGAACCGGCGGTGCAGTAAAATGTACCAATGGCTATATTCCAGCAGGACAAAATTTCTGTGGTATCACCAACGCAATCGCGGTTAAAGCACCTTGGACCTATGAGAACAAAGACGTAGGACTCACCGATATGTTTCCACCAGGTGCGTTCTTTGAAGGTGCAATTAACCTGACTGCATTATTACCAAATAACAGCCCATGCTTTACCAATTTCTTGGCAGAAAGCCGCAGTTCAACCTCTATTACGGCTACTTTGAAAGATTTCGCCACACCAGTTACTGGATTTAATGTCTGTAAAATCTCAGTAACGAAGAGCTGTACTCAACCAACCCTCAATACTGCTGAAGACAAGATCATCTACAATATTGCCGGTCAGGTCACTAACAGTGGTTTTGGCACGGTCTACAACGTTGCACTTTCCGACAGCCCCGCTGCAGATGGCGCATTCCAGCAGGTTGATTGTGCTGATCCAACCATTAACTTAGGTAGCTTCCCACTGACCAGTTTGGCCAATGGGGAAACTGCTTGTTATAAAAACACCATGACGGTGCCACTGGCACAAAATGGGACTAAAGACACCGTCACCGCAACCGCTAACACCGCAGATGCGGGGGCCGGTGTTGCACTGACTGATTCAGCGCAGGCGCAATGTCCTAATTTGGCGGTCAGCCCTGCTATTCAGGTGACCAAAGATTGCTCAACAGCCCTCACAACCGCAGGTGGGAATGTTGCAGCCAAAGTCAATGTGACTGGTACTGTGTGTAATATCGGGGATACCCGTCTGGATAATGTGTTAGTCACTGACAGTGAAGTTTCAGGTTCACTGATTGGGCCTATCAGCCTGCCTAAGAAAGGCTCTACTGGTGATTGTGTACCATACACTGGCAGTTATATTCCATCTGCCGCCAGTGATGTAAACGGAGTAGCTACCACAGATCCAAGTAAGGTTGTGTTTAAAGATACCGCTACAGCAACTGCAGACGATATCTTTGGTGCACCGGTAACACCACATACCGATGAAGCACAATGCCCACTCTGCACTTGTGCAGCTGCCGGAACTTGTAACTAAACACATCGCAGGCTTGCAATACAGTGCCTAGATTAGATGATGTATAATCGAGTAGGAGGCGGGATCACTCCCGCCGTCCTCTCACACCACCGTACGTGCGGTTCCGCATACGGCGGTTCATGTTAACGCTGGAATTGTTGATGACACTCCAGCAGTGATACCAATCCCA
>JAYSBB010000035.1:0-24438 GCA_041915645.1 Tolumonas sp. | reverse complement strand
TAATTACACCTACCGTCTGCAACTTCAGTATAAAAGCTATTTTTATCGGCAGGGAATTGCCCAGCCAGAAAGCTTGTTCATCGACAGAGCACAAGAACGTCAAGCGCTGTTACTCGCAGAAGCGGCAGGGTTGTTACCGAAAATCCATTATCACTCGGCAGATGGGCAGCAACTGATTTTGGATTGGTGCGATGAACCATCCTGGCAAATGGAGTATTTTTCATCGGCAACAGGCATCACCCAACTGGGTCAATTAGCCGCACAAATACATGCTATTCCTGCCCGATTAAAAATTTTAGATCTGGCTGATTACCTGCAGCAACTGATGGCTGGTTTGCCATCGTTATCTCAAACCGTACGTCAGCGAATTGAGCAACAACAAGCTATGTTGTATGCGCTGCCGGTTATATCCCCCGTGTTTTGCCACAACGATATTAACCCAACTAATTTACTGGGTATGAAACCGTGGTTAGTTGATTGGGAATATGCGGCGTTAGGGGATCCTGCGTTTGAACTGGCCGGGATCTGCCGTGCCGGTCAGTTTGATCGGCAACAACAACAAGCATTAGTTGATAGCTATCAAGCCGCTGGCGGATGTTGTGAGTTGAACCGGGTCATTCAAATGCTGATGGTGGTCGATGTGGTCAGCCTGTTGTGGTGCGAAAAAATGCTGTTGCTGCGTTCTGAAGTGCAATATCACGTGTTACGTCAGCAGTTGTATCAGGCTCTAGGTTTTGCCGATGTTTGAAGTACTAAATATGTAGAAATAAAAAACGCGCCGTGAGAGGCGCGTTGAGTACTTCAGAGAGAAAAATCAGAACATTGCAGCCATTGAACTTTGGCGTTGTACTTGTCTGTTGCGGCGCGCATCTGGACGATGAATGTGTCGAATAATCTGACGTTCCAGTTTTTGCTCTAAGGCATTAATTGCCGCATAAAGATCTGAGTGCTCCGCTTCGGCAAACAGTTTGCCAAAAGGGATTTGAATTCTAGCTTCTACAACGTAATGTTCACCTTCCTTGCCAACATACACATGTGGAGAAATCATTGGTATCTGCATGCGTTCCAGCTTCTCAAATTTAGAAGCGATACACTCGCGGATGGATGGGGTTACATCAATAATTTTGCTGGTAATTTCGATCAGCATATTCGCATCCTCCTGCTTTGTTTCTACAACCCACGTGTTAAGAATATAGTGTTTTGAGGAAGTAAATCTGTGACAGAGATCGTCTAAATGGAGCTCGTAATGTGAGGATTTGCTAATGTGTGATCCCTGCGCATAGCAGGCGGTGTGCGGGCTTGCCAGATAAAGAGCATCTATGTCATAGTTCATTCAATAAAATGACTAGTGCCATGCATTAGTTCCAGTGCTAAATAGTATAAGAGCAGGCTATAAAGCGAACATGATGTTATCCGCCCCGTTTTCAAGTCTGTTATCTCATAAAAATGCGGATAGTTTGTCGGTAGCTGCTTTTGAGACGCACATCCATCAGCTATGTCAAATGATGCAGACTCTATTACATGCTGGAAAGGTGACTTTCTGGTTGCTGCATCCTGCCCGTAGTGAAGTGATTTGCTTGCAAGATATTCCCCATCCTGAACGAATCGGTCTTTCCATTCCTATTGATGCAATATCTGCGTTGTCGGACGCGTTTAACCATGCCTCTGTTTTAGAATTTCCCAATGCTCATTTAGATGTCCGATTGCGAAATACGCCAATTGGTCATGAACCTGTCGATATCATTATGGCGCGCGTGGTTTGTGATGATGATACGCAAGGGATGTTGGTTTGTAGAAAAGCACAAGATCATGATTGGCCTGTAAATAGTCGCGCCTTGGTCAACCATTTTGTCGCATTAGCTGAACAAGCTTTACTCATGCTGCAACCCGACGCGATCGCCTGGCGACATCTCTTATGGCAACAACGGTTACATAAACTTACCTATCAATTAGCCACTAAAACCGGACGGCTCTTTTTTACCGAGTTAGTTGAACAACTGGCTAATGAAGTAGGTGCGGATGCTGTTTGGATCGGTGAGTTATTGCAGGTCGGGCACGGAGCAGCGTCTGTGCGTATTATTGCCGGTTGTGGTGCCACAATGGCATTAGAACATCATCGATATCCTTTGCAAGAAAGTAGTTGTCGTCTGCTTTATCTGGCTGATGATTGGATCATCCAATCGATGCCTGATGTACCGGCAACGATGCTGATCCAACCAAAATGGCTGATCGCAGTGCCGCTACGGCATAAGCAGCAACGAATCATTGGGCATCTCTCATTTACTTTTGCAGAGCAGCATCCTGATCCGAATGAGCTTGTTCGGGCGCTACAACCCTTATTGACACGTATCGAAGCTGAATTGATCCGTTATCAGGCAGAATCCGAACTGCGTCTTTCCTCTGTTGCTTTTGATACCAATAAAGGCTGCATCATTACTGATCCGACTTTGACTATCATGCGGGTTAACCAAGCGTTTACCGACATTACCGGGATCAGCGCGGAACTGGCGATAGGCTGTGAACTAGGTAAAGAAATCTGGTCGTTTTCGGAACAGCAAGGTGATGCCTTATTAAAAGGGCAACACTGGCGAGGTGAGGTGGAGCGCAAACGGCTCAACGGTGATCTTTATCCGCAATGGAAAACGTGGACACCGGTACAGGATGAAACCAATCGTTTCAGCCATTATGTTATTAGTATTGATGATCTGACCGAACGAGTTCGCAGCAGTCAACGGATCCAGGCGCTGGCTTATTACGATGAATTAACCGGTCTGGCGAATCGTCGTCGTTTGCTGGAACAAGTAAATGTTTTGTTTGAACAGGCGAAAGTGCAGGATGAAGTTGGTGCTTTACTGTTTATCGATCTGGATCATTTTAAGAACATCAACGATTCGCTGGGTCATGCCGCCGGTGATTGGGTGTTACAGCAAGTTGCCGAACGGCTGAAGCCTTTTTTTACTAAAAACGATGAATTAGCTCGTTTGGGGGGCGATGAGTTTGTCGCATTATTACCTGGTTTATCCAGTAATCCCCCACAGGCAGAAATGCATGCCACTTTATTGGCTGAGCAAGTTATCGAAGCTGTTTCTGCGCCTTATTATTATGCCGGGCAAGTGCTGCATTTAGGTGCCAGCATTGGAATGACGTTATATCCGACTCGTCATCAGACGCCTGCTGATTTATTAAAACAAGCCGATACCGCGATGTATCAGGCGAAAGCCGATGGGCGTAGTACGGTGCGCGCGTTTGATGCCACCATGCAGCGTAAAGTGGATAAACGACTACGAATTCACAACCAGTTACGTGATGCACTACGGAATAATGAATTATCATTGTATTACCAACCACAACATATGGTTGCAACGGGTGAGCTGATTGGTGCGGAAGCCTTGATTCGTTGGCAAATGCCGGAAGGCGGCATGATTAGCCCAATTGAATTTATTCCGATTGCCGAAGAAACTGATTTGATCATCGATATTGGTCAATGGGTTATGGAAGAGGCATGTCATCAGTACATGCATTGGTATGCACTGGATATTAAGCTGCCGCAATTATCCGTAAACGTAAGCGCTAAACAATTCCACCACTCTAAATTTACCGAACGTGTTTACGAAGTGCTGGATAAAACCGGTATGTTACCAGAAGCTCTGAATCTGGAAATTACCGAATCGGTGGTATTGGAAGGGCTGGAAGATACCATTCAAAAGATGACCGAACTGAAATCGATCGGGATCAGTTTTTCTATTGATGATTTTGGAACCGGATATTCATCATTGGGTTATCTGACCCGGTTGCCAGTCAATGAACTTAAAATTGATCGAACCTTTATTAAAGGCATTCCCAATGATGTCAGCAATATGGCGATTGCGGAAGCAGTGTTAGCCATGGCGCGCCATCTCGGTTTTAATGTCACGGCTGAAGGCGTGGAAACCCGTCAACAGCTGCAATTTCTGAAGCAACAATCTTGTCATTTCTATCAAGGTTATCTGGCAAGTAAGCCTTTATCTGCCGATGTGATGGCTATCTATGCGTCAGATCATCTTCGTAAAAAATAAGTCTGCCAGTAAGCAGTAAATTCGCTATCAGCACCTTGAGGCTGAGTTTATAATCTTTCGGTTGCAGCCGGAGTTGTGCTGTTGTTAATACCCGGAATGGATTGTATTTTCATGAAAACGCGAATAGTTGTGCTATTACTCGGTAGTTTGATGGCATTCAATGCCATGGCATCATCTTCTTTGACTGCTGAACGCACCCGCTTTACGACCATATTACAACAGCTCAAAAACGGCAATGTCAGCTCGCTGGCTTCTGCCAAAGAAGAGTTAGCGGATTATCCGTTATTACCTTATCTTGATTATTATGCACTCTCTACGTCGCCGGATATTACTCGTTTGAATGAGGTGCAGCATTTTGTCGCTCAATATCCGCAAAGCTATCTCGCTAGCCGGCTGACAGAAAGTTATGCCTATCTGTTGATGCAAAACAATCTGTGGAAAGAATATTTACAACTGCAGCCGACCGAGCCGCAATCGATGACGTTACGTTGCGCCTGGTATATGGCGCAATATCAAACCGGGCAAACAGATAAAGCCGCTGAATTTGCGCGTAGTATCTGGTTTTATGGCCATTCACGCCCCGCCACCTGTGACAGCTTATTTTCATTATGGAAACAAGCAGGTGGAATGACAGAAGAAGATATATGGAAACGTATGGTTCTCGCTTTTAAAGCGGATGAGCCTCGGTTGATGAATCATCTGCTGCAACAAATGACGAGCAGCAACAATATTTTTTACGCCAGTAAACTGATTTCCGTGTATGCGCAGCCAGAAAAGGTCGAAACATTATTACCAGTCGCCAGCGACAGTAAAACCCGACAAATTGCCGGTTTAGCGTTACAACGCTGGGCGGATAACAGCACTGAAGCTGTGTTATCGCGTTATTTGGGTGTAAAAGCGCGTTATCAGCTCAGTGAAGCCGATTTGGTTGCTGTTAAAACCCAAATCGCCCGTGACATGATGTTAGAACGCATAAAAACCTCCCGTTCTTGGCTAGATAATACTCTAATGCAATTACGGGACAATTCTTTGCTGGAACTGCGCGTTCGTTTAGCGCTGGCCGAAATGGACTGGCATGCCATCAAAAAATGGATCAATCTGATGCCGCGGGCCGGACGCGATGATATCCACTGGTCATATTGGTTAGCGCGGGCTGAACAGCAACTGGGTAATAAAGCGCATGCTAAAGCACTGTTCCAGCAAGCCAGCTATGATCGCAGTTATTACGGTTTTATGGCGGCAATTCAGTCGGGAATGCCGATCCACATTACGGAAGATAATTTGGAACCAGAGTATGGCTGGCGTGAGGCAACCCGGTTATGGCCGGCGTTACTGCGTATTGAAGAGCTGATTGCGTTAGATGAAACAGGTATGGCGCGTAATGAATGGCTGTTCCTGCTCGATCAATCACCCTATGAAAACAAACTGCAGTTAGGGCTGGTAGCACAACAGCGTGGTTGGGCACATCTGGGCATTCAGGCTAGTATCCGAGCCAAAGCAAAAAATGCACTGTCTTTGCGTTTCCCGACGCCGAAACAGTCGATGTTTTCCCGTTATGCCAAGGCCCGTGATGTTGATGCCAGTTTGTTATATGCATTGGCGCGTCAGGAAAGTGCGATGTATGAACGTGCACAGTCACAAGTGGGCGCATCTGGTCTGATGCAACTAATGCCGGCAACCGCGGCACTGACGGCGAAAAAATTAGGTGAAACACCACCATCGCCTTCTTCGTTGACGAATGCTGATACCAACGTACGGTTGGGTAGTGCTTATATCAAAGGCTTGCTTGATCAATATGATGGCAACCGTGTATTGGCTGCGGCAGCTTATAATGCCGGGCCGGGTCGTGTACGGAAATGGCGTAATCAAAGTAATGGTCAACCGGTAGATTTATGGGTAGAAAATATTCCGTATAAAGAAACCCGTAATTATGTGCAGAACGTGATGGTCTTTAATGCCATTTATCAGGAACGTCTGAACCAGCCAGTTGATTTTTTGAGCGACAGTGAGCGTCGTCTGCGTTATTAACCCTTCAGGAGCCAGCATGACTCGCGATATTTCGATTATTGGTCTTGGCTGGCTCGGGTGGCCACTGGCAAAACAATTGATGGCCAGTGGTTACAACGTACGTGGTTCGGTTACCTCAATTGCCAAGCAACAGCAATTATTAGCTGAGTTACCAGAGATTAATGTGCACTGTTGGCAAGCCGATGAACAAGCGGCATTGCCTGAAGCTTTGCTTGCTCCGGTGATGATCATCACCATCCCACCAGGAAAACTCAGTCATTACTTCTTAGCGTTACAGTCGTTGGTTTTACAAGCCAGACAACACGGTGTAGAGCGACTGATTTATATCAGTTCGACCTCGGTTTATGGTGGTACGGGGTGTTGTGATGAAACCACGCCATTGCAGCCAGAAACGGCACAAGCAGCCACACTCGTGCAAGTTGAACAATGCGTACAACAAGCAGGATTTATGTGCTGGAACATATTGCGACCATCCGGTCTCATTGGTCCGGGTCGCTATCCGGGGCGTTTTCTGAGTGGTAAAACACTGGATGCCGGTGGCCGAGTTGTTAATTTAGTACATCAGCGTGATGTTATCGGGGTCATCATGGCGTTATTGGCGCAATCACGTAGCGGTATATTTAATCTGGCGGCACCTGATCATCCAACCCGGGTCACCTTTTATCAGCAGGCCTGCCAACTAGCCGGATTACCACTACCGCTGTTTAGTGATATGAACGATGACGGCAAAATGATCTGTGCGGATAAAGTGGAAACAGAACTGGGTTACCATTATCAAATTCACGATCTTCTCTTATGGTTGCAACAAGTTGCTGCAGGTGAGCAATGAGATTGCCTTTTGTTGTTGCCTTTATTGCGGTATTTCTGAGCGGATGTTTAGAGATCCCATCGCAGGAAACCTTATCGACCAATGTGGGGCCACGGTTGGTTGACCGTTGTCCGCTCGTGGTTCCGGCTACGCGTCAGCAGGTCAATGGTTTTGCTTCAAGCTTTCGGTTAACCACTTGGAATTTGCATAAATTTCAGCGTGCAAATTGGCAAAAACAAGCCACGGTTTTAGCACAGCACAGCGACATCTTGTTGTTTCAGGAAGCGATGGAGCGACCTGCATTAAGCCAGTTGTTACAACAAGCGCATTTTAACTGGCAGCAAGTGCAGGCCTTTCGGTTGGAAGGCGAAGTAACCGGAGTGCTAAATGCCTCATCCGTACCGGCATTATATAACTGCTCATTACGTGAATTAGAGCCGGTGAGCCGTATTCCTAAATCTGCATTGGTGACACTCTATCCACTGGCGGAGAGTAGCTACCCGTTACTGGCGATTAATGTGCATGGTATCAACTTTGAATTATCGATGGCGGCTTATCACCGGCAGATGGAGCGAATATTCCTGCTAGCGAAAGGGTACCCAGGCCCGGTTGTCTTAGCTGGGGATTTTGCAACCTGGGGCGATAGACGTAGTACGTATTTGTTAACGCTGGCCAGACAAAGTGGTTTTGATGAAGCGCTGCCAACGCCTGATTTACGGGCGTTGGTGATGTCGAGGCCGGTAGATCATATTTTTTACCGCAAATTACAGCTAAAAACAGTGGGTAATCAAGCGACGAATACCTCTGATCATAACCCGCTATGGGCCGAATTTTCGGTGATCAAAAATCAAGTCAAATAAGAAGGGAGCAATATCCTTTCACTCTACATGGTTAAAAAATAACCATCGCCAAGGCGGATTACACGGGCTATAATCCGCCGCCATTTTTCTCTGTGATGTAAATAGAATATGACCCAACCAGAAACCTTACTGTTTGATTATCCGAAATATTGGGCGGAATGCTTTGGGCCTGCGCCCTTTCTGCCCATGTCCCGCAGTGAGATGGATCAACTCGGTTGGGACAGCTGCGATATTATTGTGGTCTGCGGTGATGCCTATGTTGATCATCCGAGTTTCGGTATGGCGATTGTTGGCCGTTTTCTGGAAGCACAGGGGTTCCGCGTTGGTTTGATCTGTCAGCCAGATTGGAACAATAAAAACGACTTCATGAAGCTGGGTAAACCGAATCTGTTTTTCGGCGTCAGTGCCGGCAACATGGATTCGATGATCAACCGTTATACCGCTGATAAAAAATTACGTCATGACGATGCTTATACACCAAATAATGAAGGTGGTAAGCGCCCGGATCGTGCCACCTTGGTTTATTCTCAGCGCTGTAAAGAAGCGTATAAAGATGTGCCAGTGGTGTTAGGTGGCATTGAAGCCTCGCTGCGTCGTATTGGTCACTATGATTACTGGTCGGAAACGATCCGCCGTTCGGTGCTGGTCGATGCTAAAGCCGATCTGCTGGTATTCGGTAACGCGGAACGTCCGTTAACTGAAATTGCGCATCGTTTTGCCCGCGGTGAAACCGTGGCTGATATGCAGGATATTCGCGGTACAGCAGTGATCAGAAAAGGGCCACTACCGGAATGGAAAGGTGTCGACTCTTCGCGGTTAGATCAAATTGGTCATATCGATCCGATACCGAATCCGTATATGGAAAATGCGCCTTGTGCAACAGATGCCGCCGTTGAGCCCGAAAAACCGAAAGCGGTCGTGGTGCAGCCACCGAAACCCAAACCATGGGAAAAAACCTATGTGCTGCTGCCGTCGTATGAAAAAGTAAAAGCCGATCGTGTGTTATACGCTCACACCTCACGTATTTTGCATCACGAAACTAATCCGGGTTGTGCGCGTGCGCTGTTGCAGCAGCATGGCGATAAAACATTGTGGGTGAACCCACCGGCATTACCGCTGAATACCGAAGAGATGGATTGGGTGTTTGCCTTGCCCTTCCAGCGCGTACCGCATCCATCATATAAGGGCGCGAAAATTCCCGCCTACGACATGATCAAAACTTCCGTGAATATCATGCGTGGTTGTTTTGGTGGCTGTTCATTCTGCTCTATCACCGAGCATGAAGGACGTCAGATCCAAAGCCGTTCGCATGAATCGATTTTGACTGAGATTGAAGAGATCCGCGATAAAGTGCCGGGTTTTACCGGTGTGATCTCCGATCTGGGTGGCCCGACTGCCAACATGTATAAGCTGCGCTGTAAGAGCCCTCGTGCGGAAGAAACCTGCCGTCGTGCCTCGTGCGTGTTCCCAAGCATCTGTCCGCATATGGACACCGACCACACACCAACGATAGAACTGTACCGCAAAGCGCGTGATCTGAAAGGCATCAAGAAGATCCTGATTGCATCTGGTGTGCGTTACGATTTAGCGGTGCAAGATCCGCGTTATGTGCGGGAGTTGGTAAAACACCATGTCGGCGGTTATCTGAAAATTGCCCCGGAACATACTGAAGAAGGCCCATTATCGAAGATGATGAAGCCAGGTATGGGCAGCTATTACAAATTCAAAGAGTTGTTTGATAAATATTCCAAGGAAGCGGGGAAAGAGCAGTTCCTGATCCCGTATTTTATCGCTGCACATCCGGGTACCACCGATGAAGATATGGTGAACCTGGCATTGTGGTTAAAGCAAAACAACTTCCGTCTGGATCAGGTGCAAAACTTCTATCCATCGCCGCTGGCGAACGCCACAACCATGTATTACACCGAGCTCGATCCGCTGCATAAGATCGATTACAAGTCGGATAAAATGTTTGTCGCAAAAGGCGAGATCCGTCGTCGCTTCCACAAAGCGGTATTGCGTTATCACGACCCGGCGAACTGGCCGAAACTGCGTGAAGAGTTCATGGCGCGCGGCTGGGGTCATCTGATTGGTAAAGGGCCGGGTTGTCTGATCCCAGAAGAGAGCAAAACACCAAGCCGTCAGCGCAAATTGGCCACAATGCAGAAAAGCGGCCAGATCGCTCTGACGCGTCATTTACCGATGGAACAGCAACGTCGTTCAGCAGATGACAGCCATAAAGCGAAACCAGCTGGCAACAATGGTAAACGCCCGGCAAGTAATAAAAAACCGGTGTTAGCGAAACCTGTTGCAGGCGCTTCAGCCCAAGGTAAGCCGACCCAGGGGAAAGCCGCTCATGGTAAACCTGCGCACGGTAAATCGTCAGCCAATGGCAAACCGGCAGCACAACGCCCAGCGGCAAGTAGTCAGCGTCAGCAAGGTGGTGGGGCTTCACGCGCCCGTTAATGGGCGCTATGCTGGCAGGCGGGTATTCAGATAGGTCATTACAATGCGTACATGGATCAACCGCCTGCTGCTGTTAGTCAGTTTTGTCAGTGTCAGTGTTTGGGCTGCCACGGAAGATAGTGCGTTGACACTGGCTGATCTGATCGGTGGCAAACAGCAATTCAATCTGTTCAGTCATCAGGTGTTGAATAAGATGATCCGTCAGCAACCCGAGCTGGCGCGTTATCAGCCTGTGGTACAGAAATGGGGCAAGGAGAATCTGACTTGGGCGCGTATGCGTACTGAGTTAGCTATCGCCTACCATGCTCATTTTACCGAGCAAGAGATCCAACAGATGATCCTGTTTTTCCGCACGGCGGCCGGGCAGAAATATCTGCGTTATTCCCCGTTATTGCAGGAAGAAACGGTAACTATCGGTCAACGTATTGCGCATGAACAGCAGCCGAAATTACTGGAAATGTTGCAACAGGCCAGACAAAATTCTTCATCCAGCCACTGAACAGAATTCCGGTGCCGAGCATTCGGATTCTGATACGGCAGAAAAATCAAAGCGCTGATTATCAAGACAATAGAGATGTCCAGGGGTTCCTTTAGCGCGATGTTTGGCGGTGCTTAACGTGGTACTCACCTGACTGGCAGTCAAAGACAGGTCGGGTTTGTAAGGGAAGACACCAACCGATAAATCAACCAGCGGGAATTTTCGCGGATTACCATCCCGATCTTTACTGTAAATACCGTTATTGATGATGTCTTCATTGCGATAATAATGCAGTCGCTGCCGACGGAACTCAGCTTGCAGTTCTTTAATTGGCGTGATCCATTCATCTTGTTGTAATAGCAAAATAAAATCGTCACCACCCAGATGGCCGATGAAATTATGCTGTTGGCCAAAATACTGCCGTAACAATCTGGCGACCAGCTTGATCATCATATCGCCGCGTTCATAACCACAAACATCATTGTAGGGTTTGAAATCATTCAGATCACAATATGCCAGCAGGAACGGTTTGTTTTCCTGTAAGCCTTTTTCGATGGCGCGCTGGATCGGTACATTACCGGGCAACAAGGTCAACGGGTTGGCATAACGTGCCATAGTCAGTTTATATTGGGTTAGTTTGCGCATCAGATCGCGTAAGCGTCCCAGACCCAGATATTTACCGTCTTCACAAATAATGAACCAGGCGTCTAATTCCTCTTCTTCTTCATGTTCAACCAGTAATTGGCTGACTTTCAGTAAAGATTGATTCACATCGACCATGATGGGTTTATCCATCAACTTGGCGACCGGTGCTTTGGCATACAGTGAATGGCCGAATTGCTCGGCAAAATGACGCAGTAAGGTATGACGTTTCAAGATGCCTAATGGTGTGCCTTGCGCATCTAACACCGGGTAGCAGTTAGCGTCGGGTTGTTTACGAAACAACTCCATGGCGTTCATGCCATTCACATCCGGTGAGATAGGCGGGATCTGTACCACTAATTCACGTAAGGGGGCCGTTGCCTGACGTGATTCCTCACTGTCGACCAGTAACTCTGCAGGGAACGGTGCGGGAATGGTGGCGGGTTTGCCAAACAGATAACCCTGACAATACTGGATCCCAATTTGGCGGGCGACCAGATATTCCTCTTTGCGCTCAACACCTTCCAAAATCATCTTGCAGCCGAGCTTACCGGCCAGATCACACAGACTGGCGACAAACTGGCGTTTAGTACCATCGCTATCAATGTTTGCGGCAAAATAAATGTCCAGTTTGACAAAATCCGGGCGTAATTCTGACCATAAACGTAGCCCTGAATTGCCTGCACCTAAATCATCAATCGCGACCATAAAGCCATTTTCTTTTAATGACTTAACCATCTCGATAATATCGGCACCAGAAGCTGCAGGGTGATTTTCAGTTAACTCAATGACGACTAAGCTTGGCGATAGGCGAGCTTGTTGGGTTGCTTGTAACAGCGGCGCAATACCCAGTGTGAGCAATACCGAAGGGGAAATATTGACGAATAATTTGCCATTCAGTTGTTGTGCGACAAAGCGTTTCATTGCTGATGAAAGACAAAGCAGTTCAAGTTCTGCTTGTCGTCCTTCTAACTCCGATTGACGAAATAATTCCAAAGGCGAATGCAACAAACTATCCGATGGCCCACGGCTTAATGCCTCATAACCAAGCACCTGACGTTGTACGTTATCAAAAATAGGCTGAAATAAAGTTTGGATCTGACACCGCGCCATAATGACGTCGAGTTCGGTAATCACTATGATCATTCCTGACTGAATAGTGTGATATCGGTCATGCTAACGCGGGTGTATGACAATTTTATTGCTGCTTTCTGGTTCACCATATTTTGCAAGCAATGCCTCATGCTCTCTGCTAAAATGCGCGCCAGTTTAGTGAGTACAGGGAGTTCATGTGGTCTGGATTGATTACGCAATTCTGGCGGTGATTGGTTTATCATCCCTGATCAGTCTGATCCGTGGTTTCGTTAAAGAAGCCCTTTCTCTCGTCACCTGGTTTGCTGCTTTCTTTGTCGCCAGTCGTTTCTTTGGCGATCTAGCCGTCTATTTCACTTCTGTTTCCGATAGCATGGTGCGTAATGGTATGGCGATTGCCGTGCTGTTCGTGGCAACACTGATTGTGGGTGCCATCGTTAACTATGTTGTTAGTGTACTGGTGAATAAGACGGGATTATCGGGTACTGATCGAGTGCTCGGTATTTGTTTTGGCGCAATTCGTGGCGTATTAATTGTTAGTGCGTTGCTGTTCTTTATGGATACTTTTACCAGTGCTCATGATGCAATTTGGTGGAAGCAATCCATACTTATTCCAGAATTTGGTGTAGTGGTGAACTGGTTCTTTGAGTTCATGAAACACTCATCCAGTTTTATTAAGTGATTATTGGCATTTCGAGGAAGAGAAGAGATGTGTGGTATTGTCGGCATTGTTGGCACCAGCCCTGTCAACCAGGCCTTATATGATTCACTGACGGTGTTACAACACCGCGGGCAGGACGCCGCAGGGATCGTGACTATCAGTGATAACACGTTCAAGCAGCGTAAAGCCAATGGCCTCGTTAAAGACGTATTCGAAACACGTCATATGCAACGTCTGAAAGGCAATATCGGTATCGGTCATGTGCGTTATCCGACTGCCGGTAGCTCCAGTGCCGCAGAAGCACAGCCATTTTACGTCAACTCTCCATTTGGTATTGCGCTGGCCCATAACGGTAACCTGACCAATGCTAAAGAACTGCGCGATTTACAAACTCAACAAACCCGCCGTCACATCAATACGACGTCTGATTCTGAAGTTCTGCTGAATACCTTTGCTTATGAGCTGGATAAAACAGTCGGTACCGATTTATCTGCGGAAGAAGTTTTTGCTGCAGTCAGCCGTGTACATGCACAGATCCGCGGTGCATATGCGGTAGTCGCTGTGATCATCGGTCATGGTCTGCTGGCATTCCGCGATCCAAACGGCATTCGTCCGTTGGTGCTGGGTCGTCGTGCTTCTGAAGAAAGCGGCCGTTACGAATACATGGTTGCTTCTGAAAGCGTGGCGTTGGATGTACAAGGCTTTGAAGTGATGCGTGATGTGGCACCAGGTGAAGCGGTGTACATTTCTGCGCAAGGCGAACTGTCGACCAAACAGTGTGCGCATAATCCTGATCATTGCCCATGTATTTTCGAATATGTGTATTTTGCTCGTCCTGATTCATTCATTGACAAAGTGTCTGTGTATGCC
Source organism: Tolumonas sp. (assembly GCA_041915645.1). Lineage (GTDB taxonomy): Bacteria > Pseudomonadota > Gammaproteobacteria > Enterobacterales > Aeromonadaceae > Tolumonas. Next base: position 10,478 of record JAYSBB010000035.1, on the reverse strand, counting down.
GCTCGCGTGCATATGGGTCAGAAGCTGGGCGATAAAATTGCGCGTGACTGGAAAGATCTGGATATCGATGTAGTTATCCCGATCCCGGAAACTTCTTGCGATATCGCGCTGGAAATTGCGCAGAAGCTGAATAAACCATACCGTCAGGGTTTTGTGAAAAACCGCTATATCGGTCGTACCTTCATTATGCCTGGCCAGACTCAGCGTAAGAAATCAGTGCGTAACAAGCTGAACGCGATCTCTTCTGAATTCAAAGGCAAGAATGTGTTGCTGGTGGATGACTCGATTGTGCGCGGTACTACGTCAGCACAGATCGTGGATATGGCGCGTGAGGCGGGGGCTGAGAAAGTTTACTTTGCCTCAGCGGCACCGGAAATTCGTTTCCCGAACGTGTACGGTATCGACATGCCAGTAGCCAGCGAACTGATTGCTTATGGTCGTGAGGTGAATGAGATCTGTCAGTTGATCCGTGCTGATGGGCTGATTTTCCAAGACTTAAGTGATTTGGAAGCGGCAGTGCGTGAATGTAATCCGGAAATCAAACAATTTGAAACATCGGTATTTAATGGCAAATATATTACCGGTGATATCAATGATGATTACCTGGCATTCCTGAACAATCTGCGTAATGACGATGCCAAAGCCGATCGTGAATGGAATGAAGCTGCTGCTGATTTAGAGCTGTATAACGGCGAAAATTAAGCTTAAAGCAGAGCCCCGATAAGGGGCTCTGTTGTTTTAGCATTTTAGCAGCACTCGATTTCAACTATATCTAATAATGCTAACGCTTCATCATCTTCATACAATTCAAATAACTCCCTGATCTGATTGAGATTGCTGTGAATTAAGAACAGATCGTCGGGTTTTGGCCCATTTCCACCCAGTGCTTTTTGCTTAAAATATTCCCAGAACTTATTGGTCTTTTCCGGCAGATCAATGTGTTTGCGGATGTAAGACATCAACAAGCGCGCATTACCATCACAATCAATACCATCAAAGGTGACATACCGATCTGTAGTGGCAACGGTAGGGGTATTTTTTTTCTGTTTACAGCTGCAGGGCATCGGCGAATTCCTCAATATTTAAGTGAAGGATCGACCAGCCGGTGTAAAAAGACATTGTTGAATTACTGCGTAATTGCAGCAAAACATACAATAAAAAGTGAACAAATTAGGCTGGCACAAGCTAACGCATTATCTTTGCGCAAACTGTGCCAGTTTTGGACGATGTGCTCGCGCTTAACTTATTCCAGTAAGCTACGCAGCATCCACGCAGTTTTTTCGTGTAACTGAATGCGTTGCGTCAACAGATCAGCAGATGCTTCATCACTGGCTTTTTCAATCAGCGGGAACAATGAACGTGCTGTACGCACCACAGCTTCCTGACCAGCAACCAGATTTTTAATCATGTCCTGCGCTTTCGGTACGCTCGTGTCTTCCGGGATCACGGTCAGTTTAGCGAATTCTTTATAGGTGCCTGGCGCATACACACCCAGTGCGCGGATACGTTCAGCAATTAAATCAACCGCCAGCGACAGTTCGGTATATTGTGTTTCAAACATCAGGTGCAATGTATTAAACATCGGGCCAGTGACGTTCCAGTGGTAATAATGGGTTTTCAGATACAGTGTGTAGCTATCGGCAAGAAAACGTGAAAGACCTGCTGCAATTTCCAGACGATCATTTTCAGCAATCCCGATATCAATAGGTTGATGTGACATAATTCGCTCCTTGGTAAGTGATGATTTTCCGTATTACAAATAGGCATGTTCGCCTTGCTATGTATGTATATTAGGCACAACCGAGAAGCATCGCCAATTGGAAATATGTAATGTTGTAATAGGTTATAACTATTGATATGCGGAGTTTAATCGTTGGCAGTGACAAGTTTGTACTAAACACAGTCACTGCCGAGGGTGCTTACAGATCGGTATGTTTATCCTGATGATCGTTGTCATAAGGTAATTTGAGATGACCGTAACGGATCACCAAGACGGTGATGGCCAGTAAAAATGCACTGGCGGAGACACCAACCAGCTGCCACGCATCCATCGATTTCATATCCAAAATCAGATAACGCGCCAGCGCAACGATCGCAATATAAAGCGGAATGCGGATCGGCATTTTACCGGATTCCAGATACATCGAAATCATGGCCAATACTTCTAAATAGATAAACATCAGCAACAGATCAGCCAAGGCTACTTTTTGTAAACTGATCATCGAAACGACTTCAGTGCCAATAGCAAAAATACTGGCAATCGCAATGATCACTAAGCCAACGTTTTGCGCCCATTCCAGAAATGTTCTGATAAGGAGATTTATTCGGTTCATAGTTAGACCTGTTTTTTTGTTACTAAGATCACAATATAACCTTGATTTACGCTTTTTGTTAATGATTTGTAACAATAACGGCCAGTTTGTTTCCTGTAATCTTTATGGCGGTAGTCGCTGGGGTTTGTTATGTTACTGTAACATTGTTTTACTGGATAAAGTTGATGAGTCAAAAACCCCGCCGCCCGACGTTACAGGATGTGGCCGATCTTGTGGGTATCACCAAAATGACGGTGAGCCGCTATTTAAAAGATCCTGCGCTAGTTTCTGCCGCTGTACAGGAGAAAATAGCGGTCGCGCTAGATACGCTGGGCTACATTCCAAATCGGGCGCCGGATCTGTTATCAAATGCCAAAAGCAAAGCGATCGGCGTGTTGCTACCATCGTTGACCAACCAGGTATTTGCGGAAGTGATCCGTGGCATCGAGTCGGTGACAGAACCGGCGGGTTATCAGACTATGTTGGCGCATTACGGTTATAGCTCAGAGGTAGAGCAGGAGCGTATTGCTTCATTGCTGTCTTATCATGTCGATGGTTTGATCTTATCGGAAAGTTATCACACCGAACGCACGTTACGGATGATCCAAACCGCGGGTATTCCGGTCATTGAGGTAATGGATTCCCGTTCGCCCGTTGTGGAACAAGCGGTTGGTTTTGATAATGCGGCGGCCAGTTATGCCATGACCGAATTAATGCTGCAAAAAGGCTATCGTCGAATTGTTTATCTTGGCGCGCGGATGGACGTGCGAACCCGGCTAAAAATGGAAGGTTATGCTGCCGCAATGCAAGCACACGGATTGGAGCCATTAACGATGACCACCGATGCCGCATCGTCATTTTCACTGGGTGCTAAATTGCTATCAGAGGCACGGATGCGTTACCCGGATATGGATGGGGTGATCTGTACCAACGATGACTTAGCGGTTGGCGCGATCTTTGAGTGTCAACGACAGAATATTGCCGTGCCTGCCGAGATTGGTGTGGCGGGGTTCCACGGTCATGATATTGGTCAGGCGATGGTGCCGAAACTGGCCAGCGTGATCACGCCACGAGAAGCGATTGGCCGCGTAGCCGCTGAACAATTGCTGGCGCGGATCAATGGCGTAGCATTAACTGAACCGGTGATTGATTTAGGTTTTGAGTTGTCGGCGGGGCAGAGTATTTAGTTTTTGTGTTTTTAAAGCCAGCAGTAGGTAATAAAACACGGACTCGCTGTAAATCCGTCCATGGACGCTCGGGCGGCGGCATCCTTGCCGCCGACGGTCCGCTTATTTATTACCTACCACTGTCTTCACTCTAGCGTAGTATTACTTTCGGCTATCTGACTAGTTACCCTTTCAGGCCGTTGATCAGCGCAACCGCTTCTGCTGACAGCGCTGTAATTCCTGCCCAATCACCAGCTTTGACTTTATCCGCCGGGATCATCCAGGAACCACCCACAGTCGCCACGCATTTCAGTGCCAGATAAGCGGCGACGTTTTTCGGGCCAATACCACCAGTCGGGCAGAATTTTACCTGAGCTAATGGCGCGGAAATGGCCTGCAACGCAGGCGCACCACCATTAGCTTCCGCTGGGAAGAATTTCAGATGGGTGTAACCCAGATCCAACGCGGTCATCACTTCTGATGGCGTGCTGACACCGGGGATCAATGGCACGGCATTGGCAGCAGCATGGGCCAGCAGTTTGTCGGTAAAGCCCGGAGAGATAATAAACTGCGCACCGGCGGCTACGGCGTCATCATATTGTTGTGGATTCAGAATGGTACCGGCACCGACTAAAGCCTCGGGCATCGCTTCACGAATGGCGCGAATGGCATCTAAAGCGACGGGTGTGCGTAATGTAATTTCAAACACGGTAATACCGCCCGCAGCCAAGGCTTTGGCCATCGGTACGGCATGCGCCAGATCGTCAATCACCATCACGGGTACAACTGGTGAGGCGGCAAATACGGTAGCAGGAGAAAGTGTCCAATTCATGTTGCTGTTATCCTTCATTAAAAATCGTTATCGGAAAATAAGATCGATGCACCTTGTTCTGCGCTGGAAACAACGCGACGGAATGCGCCAAACAATTCGCGGCCTAAACCATGGTGTTGCGCGAACAGGTTGGATTTAGCCAGTGGGCGCTGACGAATATCGTCAAGGACATGTAACGTGCCATGAGTAGCATCGAGACGAATTCGATCGCCGTTTTGCAGTTGTGCCAACGGGCCACCTTTGGCGGCTTCTGGTGTCACGTGGATAGCTGCCGGGATTTTGCCCGAGGCGCCGGATAAACGACCATCAGTCACCAACGCAACTTTATGTCCGGCTTTTTGCAAGTTCCCGAGGATCGGCATCAGCTTATGCAACTCAGGCATGCCATTGGCGGCGGGGCCGTTGAAACGCACAACGATGATAGCATCACGATTCAATTCACCGGCTTTATAAGCGCGTTCCACATCATGCTGGGAATCGAACACTGCCGCTTCCGCATCGATATAGTGGTATTGCTCGGCTACCGCACTGACTTTCATGACACAACGGCCTAAGTTGCCCGACAATACTTTCAAGCCACCGGTTTGATTAAAGACCGCATCGTCATCGGATAGTACGGCTTTATCCTGACTTACTGTCGTTGGCTGCCATGTTAGTTGCTTGTCGTTAAGTTGCGGATGTTGCAGATAATCCTCCATGTTGCCAGTCAGTGGCATGGTATCCATGTGTAACAAACCACGCTTCGCCAAACCGCGTAACAACAGCGGAACACCGCCCGCCTGATGGAAGGCATTGATATCGGCCGGGCCATTCGGATATACCTTGGCCAGTAATGGCACCACATCTGACAGATCGCGGAAATCATCCCATGTCAAAATCAGACCCGCAGCACGGGCAATCGCCACCATATGCATAGTGTGATTGGTACTGCCACCTGACGCCAGCAGAGCTACCAGCCCATTCACCAGTGATTTTTCATCGACCAGTTTATACAGTGGGCGATATTGGGTGGAACCGGACACCAGCGTTGGCATTAAAGCCGTTACTTCATTCGTTAATGCCTGACGCAGTTCGCTATTAGGGGCAATAAATGCGGAACCGGGCAGCATCAAGCCCATGGCTTCGAACACCAGTTGATTGGTATTGGCTGTGCCATAGAAAGTACAGGTTCCTGCGCTGTGATAAGCCTGATTTTCCATCTGTTGCAACGCATCACGGCCGAGCTCACCCGCGGCATATTGCTGGCGAATACGCGTTTTTTCATCATTGCTGATGCCGGTACTCATCGGGCCGGCAGGTACAAAGGCTGTTGGCAGATGACCAAACGAGAGGGCGCCGATCAGCTGACCGGGGGCGATCTTGTCGCAGATCCCCAACAACAAAGTGGCATCAAAAGCATTGTGGCTGAGTGACACGGCTGTTGCCTGCGCGATCACGTCACGGGAAAACAGCGACAGATCCATACCCGCCTGACCTTGTGTGACGCCATCACACATCGCCGGAACGCCACCCGCGACTTGCGCGCTGTGACCTGCGGCAGACAGCACAGCTTTGATCTGCTCCGGATAATGTTGATACGGCTGATGTGCGCTGAGCAGGTCGTTATAGGCAGTAACGATGGCGACGTTAACGCGCGTCATATCCAGCAATGTATTTTTTTGCGCATGTGAACACGCGGCAATGACATGGGCTAAATTTCCGCAAGCCAGTGTGCCGCGAGGGCGACCTGCAGCAGCCTGCGCTTGCATGCGTGTTATGTAGTCAGCCCGGAGATCAGCGCTACGTTCACGAATACGCTCTGTTACCTGTTGGATCACTGGGTGCATGTTATTCTCCCTGTAACGCGGCCACACAACGGTTGACCACAGTGTTTAAATCACCATCAATATTGACATGATAGACATCTGGTTCTTCGGCATTCGGTTCTTCTAATGCTTCAAACTGGCTTTTTAGCAAGCCAGAGGGCATAAAATGACCAGCTCGCGCCATCATTCTGGCTTCGATTAATTCGTAGCTGCCATGCAGGTAAATAAAACGCATGGTTGGGTTTCCTTCGCGCAGGCGATCACGATAACGACGCTTCAGCGCTGAACAGACAATGATGCCGGTTTCGTTCTTATGGCATAGGCTATAAGCTGCATCGCTGAGACGCTCCAGCCATGGTGCCCGATCATCATCATTGAGTGGGTTACCACCGGCCATCTTCTGAATATTGGCGCGCGGATGCAGATCGTCGCCATCGATAAATTTTGCATTTATTGCGCGACTCAATGCTGCGCCAACGGATGATTTACCACATCCGGATACTCCCATCAGAATAATGCTCTGTCCTGCCATAATTTGACCTCAGTCTCAAATTTGATAATTGCCAGTGGTTGATGGTTTTTACTTTATCATGTTACCGGTATCATGTTACCGGTAACAAGTTGATTTGTGAAGCGCGCCACAAATTGAAACCGAACCATCACCCTAAGAGAGACAACTATGTTTGCAGCCACCTTCATTATGCCAATATCACCACCGCTGTGCATCCTGAGCTCTAATTCAGTGTGTTCAATCAGCGCGTTTACAGGAGTTTCATCATGCCATTAATCATTGTTGCTGTTGGGGTAGCACTGCTGCTCTTATTGATGTTGCGTTTTAAATTAAATGGATTTTTGTCGCTGATCTTAGTAGCACTGGCGGTGGGGTTATTAGAAGGAATGCCGATTGCGAAAGTAATGGCCTCCGTTAAAACTGGCGTCGGTGGCACATTAGGCAGTTTGGCGCTGGTGCTGGCATTTGGTGCCATGCTGGGTAAATTAATGGCGGATAGCGGTGGTGCACAACGTATTGCTACCACGCTGATTGCCTGGTTCGGTGTGAAGCGGATCCAGTGGGCGGTGGTGATCACCGGGTTTGTGGTCGGTTTTGCACTGTTTTATGAAGTTGGCTTCGTGTTGATGATCCCATTGGTGTTTACCATTGCAGCATCAGCCCGTATACCGTTGTTGTATGTAGGTGTACCGATGGCGGCAGCCTTGTCTGTGACCCACGGCTTCTTACCACCACATCCAGGCCCAACCGCAATTGCGGCTGTCTATGGCGCGGATATGGGTAAAACTTTGCTGTATGGCATTATTCTGGCTGTGCCGACCGTTATTATCGCCGGCCCGCTGTTTGCGATGACGCTGAAAAAAATGGATAAACCGATCCCAACCGGTTTGTACAACCCGAAAGTATTTTCTGAAGAGGAAATGCCTAGCTTTGGCGTCAGTGTTTTCACCGCATTGATTCCGGTGATTTTAATGGCGGTACAGGCAATTGCCAAAATGACGCTGCCAGCAGGCTCTGCGATTTTGGGTTATACCAGCTTCTTTGGTGACCCCGTGATTGCGACTATGCTGTCGGTGTTAGTGGCCATTTACACGTTTGGCCTGCAACGTGGTAAAGAGATGAAAGAGGTCATGACCACGATTACCGAATCAATCAGTGCTATTGCGATGATTATTCTGGTTATCGGTGGTGGTGGTGCCTTTAAACAAGTGCTGGTTGATAGCGGCGTGGATAAATACATTGCTGCCATGATGCACGGTAGTGGAATTTCTCCGTTGGTATTGGCGTGGGGTGTGGCTTCTGCACTGCGCTTAGCGTTAGGTTCTGCTACGGTTGCGGCGATGACTACCGCAGGTATCGTGGCACCGATTATTGCGACTACCGGTGTCAGCCCTGAGCTAATGGTCATTGCCACCGGTGCTGGCAGCGTGATTTTCTCTCATGTAAACGATCCTGGATTTTGGATCTTTAAAGAGTACTTCAACCTTTCTATTCCGGAAACCTTCAAGTCCTGGTCAATTCTGGAAACCCTGATTGCACTTTGTGGTCTGGCTGGCACGCTGATTTTGAGCAATATGATCTAATTTACGGCATATTTTGGAGCATCTCAGGTGGATGCTCCTTCTCTTGCTTGACCCGCACCGGTTCTGCCAATACGCTAGAGCCGTCTGGTTAACCAATGAGGCCATTTATGGACGATAGCAGTCGCCACTCTGACTACTATTCAGCTAAGTTTTGTTTTTCTTGTTCTTTTCCCCGCTATTCAGGTGTTTCAGCCATCAAGCCTGAATTACCGTCAGATGCCGATCATCTGTCTGTAAAACTGAGCGCTTATTCTGCCAATCTGGAGGCGCAAAATGTTTGAATGGATGATGGATCCCACCGCATGGTTGGGCTTATTAACGCTGGTTGTGCTTGAGATCATTCTCGGTATCGACAACTTGTTATTTATTGCCATATTGGCGGAAAAACTTCCCCCTGAGCAACGTGATCGGGCCCGTTATTATGGTTTAGCGTTAGCATTGTTGATGCGCTTTGGCCTGTTGGCCAGCCTGTCGCATATGGTGAGTTTTACCCAACCTTTATTCACGATCTGGTCTCTGCCGTTATCCGGGCGCGATCTGATCTTGCTGATTGGCGGTTTTTTCCTGCTGTTTAAAGCAACCCGCGAATTACATGGTCGCATTGAAGGCGTATTGCATAGCGACGATAAGAAAATCGTGTATCTGGGCTTTTGGGTCGTCGTGACACAGATTGTTGTGTTAGATGCCGTCTTTTCGCTGGATGCGGTGATTACCGCGGTTGGGATGTCCGATCATCTGACCGTCATGATGCTGGCTGTCACCATCGCGATCGCCATCATGATGTGGGCCAGCAAACCACTGACGCTGTTTATCAACCGTCATCCGACGCTGGTGATCCTCTGTCTGGGTTTCCTGCTGATGATTGGTTTCAGTCTGATGGCTGATGGTCTGGGTTTCCATGTCCCGAAAGGTTATTTGTATGCTGCTATTGGCTTTTCGATCCTGATCGAGTTTTTCAACCAATTGGCGCGTGCTAACCACGAAAAACTGTTTAAAGGTAAGATCCGTCGTCGTGAGCGCACCGCAGAAATGGTGATGAGCTTGCTGGGGGCAAAACAAGAAATATCGACCCATCAAGACGATGAGCCAACCGATGTATCGAAACGTCCGGATGCCGTGTTCAGTGAAGAAGAAAAAGACATGGTTTCGCGTGTACTGCAACTGTCATCGCTGCCAATTCGTGCCGTGATGACAGTGCGTCGTGATATTGAAATGCTGGATTTAACATCACCACAGCAGGACATTTTGCAGTTACTGGCACAGACACCCCATTCACGCTTGGTCGTCACGCGCGACAATAACCGTGATGCACCACTGGGCATTATTCGTAAACGGGATGTGCTGGCGCAATTGCTGGAAGATAAAAGTCTGCGGATAGAGTCATTGATCCAACCAGCACTGTGTTTACCGGAAACCATCTCGGTATTGAATGCACTGGAACAATTCCGTCTGGCGAAAAATTATCTGGCGTTTGTGGTTGATGAATTCGGTAATTTTGAAGGGCTGGTGTCGATCCGCGATATTATGGAAGAGATCGCCGGTAAGTTACCAGAAACCGGTGAAGAGTCGGAATATGTCATGTTGGCTCCCGGCAGTTACCGTGTCAGCGGTGATATGTTATTGACCGAATTACAGCGGGAACTGGCTTTCCCAGCTGCTGCGACAGAACATTATCATACGGTAGCCGGTTGGTTACTGGAGTGGTTACAGCGCCTGCCAACGATTGATGAAGTGATTGAATATGAAGGCTGGCAAATCACGGTGACGGACATTCGAGCACACCGTATTGAGTCGGTCTGGCTCACGCGTCAACCAACAGAATAAAAACGGCAAACTTGGAATAATGATGATGCAACTAATGCAACGCTGGCAACAAGCCAGTCAATATCTGGCCGATTGGCGTGATAGTTTGCTGGCAGCTGAAACAGCTTTGCAGCAGCACGACAACGCTTATAGCTGGCGGGCATGGTCGCTGCCCACGCTATTGGCATTATTGTTTGCACTGCAAAACCCACTGTTATTCGGTATGGCGCCGGCTTACGACGCTTCATTGTTCGCGACAATGGGCAAAATGTGGGCCGACGGCGGCGTGATATATCGCGATATGATCGATATTAAAGGGCCGGTTATTTTCCTGTTGGATGCGGTGGGGTATGCCATCGGTGGTTTCCAGGGCATCTGGTTGTTAGAAACGGTGCTGCTGATCTGGGGGCTGAATGCGCTCTATCGCACGCTGGCCTTATGGGGCATTGCACCGTTAAGTCGATTG
>JAYSBB010000034.1:0-24538 GCA_041915645.1 Tolumonas sp. | reverse complement strand
AAAGGTGCTCGCGAAAAAATTCGTCTGAACTCCAGCGCCGGTACTGGTCACTTCTACACTACGACCAAGAACAAGCGCACCATGCCTGAGAAAATGGAGATCAAAAAATTTGATCCTGTTGTTCGTCAGCATGTAATTTACAAAGAAGGCAAGATCAAGTAATTGGTCTGGCGTTCTGAAAAACCCGGTCTTGTGCCGGGTTTTTTGTTATCAGCCTGTCGTCGTATTATGTCGACTGATGAATAAATTTTGCAGTTACTTGATTGATAAGAGTAGCTGGATAGTCGTTACTTGATAGGAGCGCATGGTGGCTGCTGCAGGTACCCTGTTTATTATTTCCTCGCCCAGCGGCGCAGGAAAATCCAGTCTGTTAACGGCGTTATTATCCCGTTATAACAGCGATGGCCGAATGGCACTTTCCGTTTCTCATACCACACGGGCAATGCGTCCTGGTGAAGAAAATGGTGTGCATTACCACTTCGTCAGTAAAGAAGAATTTCAGGCCCTGATTGCCCGCGATGCTTTTTTCGAATGGGCAGAAGTATTTGGTAATTACTACGGTACATCCAAAGAATTGATTGAACAGGCACTGAGCAATGGGATCGATGTTTTTCTGGATATCGATTGGCAAGGTGCTCGCCAGATCCGCGAACTGTATCGTGATACACAGTCTATTTTTGTGTTACCGCCAAGTTTGCCGATTTTGGAACAACGTTTGATTGGTCGTGGTCAGGACAGCGAAGAAGTGATTGCCAAGCGTATGGCGCAGGCAGTTTCGGAAATGTCGCACTATCCTGAGTATGATTATCTGATCATCAATGATGATTTCGAACTGGCACTGCAACAATTGCAGTCGATTGTACTGGCGGGTCGCGCAAAACTGCGTCCGCAGGCTATTTGTCACGCCGATCTGCTCAATCAGCTACTGGCGGGATAAATTAAAACCAAGTAGAATTTTCACCCTCGATTTATATGGGAGTTTGCTATGGCACGCGTTACTGTTGAAGATGCGGTAAAACAAGTTGGCAACCGCTTTGATTTGGTGCTGGTGGCCGCTCGCCGCGCTCGTCAGCTTGCCGTTCAGGGCAAAGATCCGTTGGTAGATGAAGAAAATGACAAACCAACCGTGATCGCATTGCGCGAGATCGAAGAAGGTTTGATTTCTAATCAGTTCATGGATGCGCAAGAACGTATCGAACAGCAACAACAGGAAGCGAGTGAGCTGGCTGCTGTTGCCGCGCTGACTCAGGACCGTGATTACGGTTTCTAAACATTCGTTTATTGCTTATTACGAACGGCACCCTAGTGGTGCCGTTTTTGTCTTTATTTACAAGTGTGCGGAATAATCGCAAACTGCGGGATATGGTTTTACGCTGATGAGTAGTGAAGCGGGGTCACTTTTGTATCTGTTTGAAGATCTGAAAACATTATTGAGCAGCTATCTGCCCGAAGAACAGGTGACCCAGATCCAGGATGCCTTTCTGGTCGCGCGTGACGCTCACGAAGGGCAAAGCCGTTCCAGTGGTGAGCCTTATATTACGCACCCCGTTGCCGTAGCCCGTATTCTGGCCGAGATGCATCTCGATCATGAGACGTTAATGGCCGCATTGCTGCACGATGTGATTGAAGATACCCCGATCACCAAAGATCAATTGGCGAGTCAGTTTGGTCAGGCCGTGGCCGAATTGGTATATGGTGTTTCCAAGCTCGATAAGCTGAAATTCCGCGATCATAAAGAAGCGCAGGCCGAGAATTTTCGTAAAATGGTCATGGCGATGGTGCAGGATATTCGCGTTATCCTGATCAAGCTGGCTGACCGAACGCATAATATGCGCACGTTAGGCTCTTTACGCCCCGATAAACGTCGTCGCATCGCCCGCGAAACGCTGGAAATTTTCTCCCCGATTGCAAACCGCTTAGGTATTCACTCGTTAAAAAGTGAGCTGGAAGAGTTGGGCTTTGAAGCACTCTATCCGATGCGCGCGCGAATATTACGGGAAGCGGTGAAACGTGCCCGCGGAAATCGCAAAGAGGTGATCGACTCGGTCTATAAAGCGGTAAATGGCCGCTTAGAAGATGCGCATATTAAAGGTATGGTCGTTGGTCGGGAAAAGAATCTCTATTCCATCTATAACAAGATGGTGAAAAAAGAGCTGCGTTTTTATGAAGTCATGGATATTTACGCCTTCCGCGTGATTGTCGATGACATTGACACCTGTTACCGCGTACTCGGTCAGATGCACAGTTTGTATAAACCCCGCCCCGGTCGTTTCAAAGATTATATTGCTATCCCGAAAACCAACGGTTATCAGTCTTTGCATACCTCACTGGTAGGCCCACATGGTGTACCGGTCGAGATCCAGATCCGTACTGAATATATGGAGCAGATGGCGGATAAAGGGGTCGCGGCACACTGGGTGTACAAAACCAATGGCGACGCCACCAGCAGTACGGCACAGATCCGTGCGCAACGTTGGATGAAAAACTTATTGGAATTGCAGCAAAGTGCCGGCAGTTCCTTTGAATTTATCGAAAGTGTCAAAACCGATCTCTTCCCCGATGAGATTTATGTGTTTACACCGGAAGGTCGCATTCTGGAATTACCGACCAATGCCACGTCGGTCGATTTTGCTTATGCGGTACACACCGATATCGGCAACAGCTGTGTGGGGGCGCGAGTAGAACGCCAACCGTTCCCGCTCAGTCGTCCGCTGACTTCAGGGCAAACCGTAGAGATCATTACCGCACCGGGGGCACGCCCGAATGCGGCGTGGCTGAATTTTGTTGTGACTTCGCGCGCACGAACCAAAATCCGTCAGTTCCTGAAAAATCTGCGCGCGGAAGAGTCGATCATTCTGGGCCGCCGTCTGCTGAGTCACTCGCTGGGTGGCAAGAAAATCGAAGACGTGCCGGCAGAAAATCTGCGTCAGGTGTTACACGATACCCGCCATGACACGTTAGATGGTTTACTGGCAGACATCGGTCTTGGCAATCAGATGAGTGTAGTCATTGCGCGGCGTTTGCTCGATCAGCATGAGCAAGAACCGGAAAAAGATAAGAAGTCATCCTCCACCCATCGCAAACTGCCGATTCGGGGTTCTGGTGGCATGCTGGTGACGTTTGCTAACTGTTGTCGCCCGATCCCGGGTGATGCCATCATTGCGCATATCAGCCCTGGCAAAGGGTTGGTCGTGCATCAGGAAAGCTGTCCGAACCTGCGTGGTTATAACCGTGAACCGGATAAATACCAGCCAGTACAATGGGATATGGAGCAATTAGGTGAACAGGAGTTCCGTACCAGCATCGTGGTGGAAGTGGTGAACCATCAGGGTGTCTTGGCGCAACTGGCCAATGTCATTGCGGCGACGGGGGCGAATATTCACAGCATCAGCACCGAAGAAAAAGATGCACGGGTGTATCAGGTTAACTTGCTGATCACTACCAAACATCGTGTGCATTTGGCGAATATCATGCGCAAAATTCGTGTTATGCCGGATGTATTACGCGTCAACCGCACCACGAATAAGATCCGCAGTAAAGAATCGTCATAACCCCGATTCCACCACCGATAGTGGAAGCTATCGGTGGTGGAATCCTTCATTTGAAATAAATGACATTTCGAATGAATGTTAATGCCGGTGTATCAGACTTTAGCTATACTGTGATCGTTCTCTCCTCCGCTCTCATCTTTGCTGTAACGAGGTTTTCCCATGTACAAAGTCGTTATCTCTGATCTGGATGGTACACTGCTCAATAACCAGCATCAGGTTTCTCCGCATACCCGTAAAGTGCTGAAGAAAATGGTGGCTGAAGGCACTAAGTTTGTCGTGGCAACCGGACGCCATCATATTGATGTGAAAGCTATCCGGAATGCATTGGGGCTGGAGATCTATCTGGTGACTTCGAATGGTGCGGTGGTGACAGATAAACAAGATCAAATCATCTACAATCGCACCCTACCAGTCGATATAGCGCAAGAGCTGTCGGAGTTACCGCTGCCTGATCCGGAAATTGCGGTAAATCTCTATACACCAGACGCGTGGTTTACTAACAAAGATATGCCGGAATATCTGGAATATCATAAAGATACCGGTTTTTGTTATACCAAAACCGATCTGGTGGCCTTAGATAAAAGCAGTATCAATAAGTACTTTTTCATTGCCGAACACGAACCGTTGTTAGAGTTGGAAAACACCCTGCTGGAACGTTATGCCGGTCAATTAAGTATCGCTTTTTCCCAACCCGATTGCCTCGAAGTCATGGCATTGGGCGTCAATAAAGGCGCAGCAATCTCCTCTATTCTGGAACAGCATGATATTCCGTTAAGTTCTGCGATTGCTTTTGGTGATGGCATGAACGACTACGAAATGTTGTCGATCGTCGGCCACGGTGTGGTGATGGGAAATGCGCATGACCGTTTGAAATTAGCGCTGCCGGATCTGCCTCGTGCCGGTGTTAATGATGAAGATGGTGTGGCCGAGTATTTACAGCGTTTGTTACTGGCGGAATAGTTTTTATCGCGTGCTCAGCGGCGAATAAACGCAAGATCGTATAAACTGGACAGAATATTTTCTGTACGGAACCCTCTATGCCGCTGTCACGTTTTGTTTTGTCTGGTCTGCTGCTCGCACTGGCGGGATGCACTAATACTCCTATGCCGTCTGGAGCCACGCCCAAAGCGGCTGCTTCCACCGAAATGCAGACCAAACTGCAAAAAGAGTTATCCCCGCTGTTTACCGGCACCGTCCAGCGTCAGGGTGAACAAGCGCTGTTTACCCCTTGTGGTAGCAAACAACAATGGCAGCTGCTGGTGGATGATAATTTCTGGCAACAATGGCAGCAATTGGGTTCTCCGCAAAGTTTACAAGCCAGCCTGAGCGGCCATCTTGCTGCCGGTGAAAGCCGCGGAGCACCATTTCGACTAGAAGCCGATCAGGTTTCGCACATCACCACCGAACAAACGCTCTGCCAAAATACCAACGAGAACTACCTGCTGAAAGCCGGCAGTGACCAACCATTCTGGTCGCTAGTGCTCGATGGACAACAAGCGTCACTGACCACGCCAAATGGCGTCGATAGTTATCAACTGGATGAAGTCAGTCATCCGGCAGAACAGCCATTACAGCTGGCATTACGGAATGCCAACGGTAAAAAAGCGACCTTGAGCCTGCAACCTGGTTATTGCAAAGAAGGCGCTAACCCGCACTGGTTGGGTTATTCCGTGACGCTGCAACTGGATGATGGGCAAATACTATCTGGTTGTGGCGAGCAGGGGCAATCGCTGACACAACAACAACCGGCACACGACTGGTCAGGGCATGATGAGGCGCAAAAAGCCGATGTCAGCCTGACACTGGAAAGTAACTATCAGGCCAAGCTGGTTTACACGCGGGAAGTCGGCCCGGAAGTGACCTATGACGGCGTCTGGCAGCCGCGAAAAGACCAAACTATTCGCGTCATGTTTAACCAACGCATGGGCATGGATACCAACGAAAGCATTCCGTTCCATTGGAATAGTGACACGCTGAGTGCCGATTATCGGGAATTGGATGCCGGCAAAGCATATTTTGATAAACCATTAGTACTGAAAGCAAAAATTAGTGGCGACACCGGTGCGATTGCAACCGGAGCAGCAAATCTGGCCAGCAGCAATGGTACTGTCGTGGTTGCTCCCCCTGCCACCAGCGAAACACCGGCAGGCGAGAACAGCTTTGCACAGAATGAAACCGTGATCACCGGTGCTTCTGCGGCGAATGCTACCAGTGCCGCGGTCAGCACGAATGCAGAATCACCTCAGCCACCAGCGACCAACAGCTCATCATCAGCAATGGCCAGTTTTTCCGCCGGTATGCTGCAAGCATCCACCCAACCCGACACCGCGATTGAGCAGGCGCTACGAAACTTTTTACAAAGCAATGGTAGTCAGGCGACCGGTACCCAATATCGTTATGTGAAAGCCGATCTAAATGGTGACGGCGCAGTAGATGCATTAGTACAGATGAACTGGTGTGATAAATCCGGTTGTGTCTGGCTGGTATTACAAGGTAAAGACGGACAATTCCAGCAAGTGGGCCACTTGGAAGGGTTCAATGGTGGTGTGATGGTGGCACCATCATCGCATAATGGCTGGTACGATCTGCTGGTACCATCCACCGAGCAAGCGAATACCTTTTTAACGCTGGAACATGATGGCAACAGCTATCCAACCCGTCCGGTTGCCAATAATCAACCCCAACCTGATCCAAATAGCCTGTTAGAGCTGCGATTTGCTGGCGACAACTGGCTCACCATGCCTTAATCAAGCATATTAGAGGCGTTAATGACGGTCGTTAACGCCTCATTGCTGGAAAATTCAGCATCATTCGTTATAATCCCCGCCCTTTTGACCACTGAGACATCTAAATCATGGCCCATACTGCTTGTGCGCTGCATATTTTGGTAAAACATGAAGCTCAGGCATTAGACCTGATGAAACAATTAGCCGCCGGCGCAAACTTTCAACAACTGGCGAAGAAATATTCGACCTGCCCATCAAAAAAACGCGGTGGCGATCTGGGTGAGTTTAAAAAAGGCGACATGGTGCCGGCATTTGATAAAGCGGTCTTTTCCTGCGAAGTGATGAAACCGTTCGGCCCGGTGAAAACCCGCTTCGGTTACCACATCATCAAGGTACTGTTTCGTACTTGATCGTTCTGCAAGCTATCGTTACGCGTAACAAAATACTTTTCCTCATAGCCTGAACAGGTAAGATAAATACTCCTCTATCTTACCCGGGCTTTGACATGTCATCCGGTTCATTACAGCAACCTGCGTTTATTCGTTTCTTAAGTAGCATGGCGCTCTCTTCTCTCGCCTACCAGATGCTGGTCGTGGCGGTCGGCTGGCAGGTTTATGACCTGACCCACAGCGCCATGAGTTTAGGTTTGATTGGCTTGATGCAATTCACGCCGCAATTTCTGCTAACACTGGTAGTGGGTCACGTTGCCGATCGTTATGACCGCCGTTTAATCGTCGTCGGCACCCGCTTATTACAAGCTCTGCTGGTCAGCATCTTGGCATTGGGCAGCTGGCAAGGCTGGATTGCCATCCACGGCATTTTTGCCTGTGCCTTTTTACTCGGCGCCACGCGGGCATTTGAATCACCGGCCCAACAAGCACTGTTGCCAAGCTTAATTGATAGCAGCAACTTGCCCCGCGCGTTAGCCCTGAACAGCTCATTACGTGAAGCCTCGGTGATCATTGGCCCAGCGTTAGGCGGGTTGTTGTATGCGTTGCATCCGGAGATGGTGTATTGGTGCAGTGCGGTGAGTTTTTTACTCTCTAGTGTGGCGATGTCGTTGATCCCTAAACCAGCCAAAGTCGTGCATCGTGAACCACCAACGCTGCGTTCGGTCTTTGCCGGCTTTAGTTATATCCGCCATAACCCAGTAGTGTTGGGTGCTATCTCACTCGATCTGTTTTCAGTGTTACTTGGCGGTGCGACGGCGCTGTTACCGATATTTGCCCGTGATATTTTAAACACCGGACCATGGGGTTTGGGGTTATTGCGCGCCGCGCCATCGGTTGGTGCGGTAGTGATGTCATTGTTGTTAGCCCGTTATGCGATCCGTAACAATGCGGGAAAAATCATGTTTGCCGCAGTGGCAGTGTTCGGGGTGGCAACCATTATTTTCGGCTTATCCGAATCGTTCCTGCTCTCTTTTACCGCGCTACTGGTGTTGGGCGCGTCTGACATGGTCAGTGTGGTCGTGCGTTCATCGCTCATTCAGCTGGAAACACCGGATGAGATGCGCGGCCGCGTCAGTGCGGTGAATTTTATCTTTATCGGCGCATCAAATCAGTTAGGGGAATTTGAATCGGGCGTCACTGCTGCCTGGTGGGGCGTCGTGCCGGCCGTGGTGGTCGGAGGTATAGGAACGTTGTTGATTGTGGCACTGTGGATGAAATATTTCCCGGCGTTGGTACAACGCCAGCAGCTCACCAAAGCAGTGAGTTAACCACTCCCGAATAATTTGCCAGACCCCATCCAGGGTCTGGCTGAGTCACAGTTTATTTCAGCTGTTCGGTTAATTTGGTTATGTGATCAGGCGTGATCCCACAGCAACCACCAATAATGGATGCGCCAAGTTCAACCCACTTTTGCGCCCAAGTCAGATAGGCATCCGGCCCTAAATCAGCACGGATCTCATCCAATTCTGCGTTGGCTTCCGCCTCTTTCGATTGTGCCGGAAACGCGTTGGCATACACACCGACCGGTATATCTTTCCCTTGGCGTTTGATTTCCGCCACCGCATCCCGCACTGCTGCTGACATCACTTCCGGCTGGCTGCAATTAAACAGCACTGCCGAGACATTTAACTCGATGGCCGCAGCAACTGCGTCAGTGACCGTTTCACCAGAACGCAATAAAGCTTCACCACCCACAGGTTCGTCATCCAGTGTAAACGAAACCCACAACGGTTTACTGTTTTCACCCAACGCCTGACGCACCGCTTTAATCTCGGCAATCGAGCTTTGTGTTTCCGCCAACCAGTGATCCACAAATGGTTCCTGAGCCGCAATCAACACCCGATAAATACGCAGTGCTGCTTCCAGCTGAAACAGATCCGGGCGGTAAGAACCCAGCACCGGCGACAAAGAACCGGCGACTTTCACCGAATGTGATGCATGATCGGCACAGGCACGCGCAATTTCTGCCGCCAGCGTAGCCAGTTCATGCCCGCGCTCGGTAAAGCGAAGTTCGCCAATATGAAACGGCACCACCGCGTAACTGTTGGTGGTAATGATATCGGCACCACTGGCAATAAACGCATTATGCGCTTGCGAAACGTATTGTGGCGCCTCTAATAAAGCCAACGCAGACCACTCTGGTTGCTGGAACGGCGCACCAATGCGTTTCAGCTCACGCCCCATACCACCATCAAGAATTTGCACTTTACTCACGCCACAACTCCTTTTGTTTTATCCACAGAAAAACACTGTCTAAGCCAGATTATATAGTTCGATACACCATTCTTTCATGCGTGTTAGTTATAACCTATTGCGAAATATGAGAATAGATATGCAAATATTTTAGTACGACCTTTCCGGTTTTTCTGATACATCTTGGTGTAAGCAAAACTATCTTACATTGAAGGAACAATGATGCTGGGTAAAACACTATTAACGCTGAGTCTGTTGGCAACCGCCGTATTAAGTCACACTGCAACCGCTGGCGAAACGCTGGATCGCGTCAAACACAACGGTGAACTGGTTGCGGTAATGGATCAAAGCTACCCACCCTATTCCTTCCTGAATGATAAAAATGAAGAAGATGGCTTTGACGTGGATGTGGTCAAAGAAGTCGCCAAACGTCTGGGCGTAAAAAGCAAAATCGAAACACCATCTTGGGAAGTGATTGCCGCCGGGCACTGGCGTGGCCGCTGGGATATCTGCATCTGCTCAATGACCCCTGATGAGAAAAAAGCCAAAGGCCTCGATTTTGTTGCGCCGTATTACAGCTCACCAGCAGTGCTGGTCACTAACGCAACGGGTAGCAGCATCAATAGCGTCAGCGATATCGAAGGCAAACGTATTGGCATCGAGCAAGGCTCTTCTTACGAGCGTTATTTACAAAAAGATTTGGTGATTGGTTACGGTGCCAAACCAATTCAATATCCATTTAAACAAGTGCAGCCGACTCCCTACAGCAGTGAAGATCTGGCGTATCAAGATCTCAGCTTAGGCGCAGGCAAACGCATCGACGGTATCGTGGCGAATCTGGTGACGGCGAATAAACGCATTCAGGCCACCAGCGGCAAATTCAAAATCGTCGGCGCCCCTTTGTATGAAGAGCCAAACTGGGTTGCTGTGGATAAAGGCGATCAGGAATGGAATGCCACCATTAAAACCATTATCAACGAGCTGCATAAAGACGGTAC
Source organism: Tolumonas sp. (assembly GCA_041915645.1). Lineage (GTDB taxonomy): Bacteria > Pseudomonadota > Gammaproteobacteria > Enterobacterales > Aeromonadaceae > Tolumonas. The sequence goes on along the minus strand of JAYSBB010000034.1, from coordinate 14,618 downwards.
CTTAAAGAAAATCTCGCTGAAATGGATTGGTTCTGACATTACCGCACAATAAGTTATTCGCCACAGATGCTCTGTTGATAGAGCGTCTGTGGTTCACTGCGTAATTATTCTTCTTTTCCTCATTTTACTATTGCCTTCTGCCAGACCATCTTCGATCATGTGGGTTTGGTCACTTTGAGGGAACAATCATGCAAAGTAAAACTCTGCGTCGTTTAGTGCTGCTGGCTGGCGCTGTGGTGATTAGCCATTCCGCTATTGCGGGTGAAACATTGGATCGTATCAAAAAGAACGGCGAGCTGGTCGGCGTTATGGATCAAGCCTATCCACCGTATTCATTTTTGAATGCCAAAAATGAAATGGACGGCATGGATGTCGATCTGACCAAAGAATTTGCAAAACGTCTGGGTGTGAAAGCCAAAATTGAAACCCCGGCTTGGGAAGTGATCACCTCTGGTAACTGGCGCGGTCGTTGGGATATCTGTATCTGCTCCATGACACCCGATGCACAACGTGCGCGTTCACTGGATTTCGTGACCCATTATTACAGCTCACCAGCCGTGCTGGTTACTTCCGTCAACGGCAATTCGCTGACTAAAGTTGCTGACATGGAAGGCAAAAAAATCGCCGCCCAGCAAGGTGGCTCGTATGAGCGTTACCTGAACAAAACACTGGCGATGGAAGGTTTTGGTGCTAAACCAATTCAATATCCATTCAAGAGTGTTCAGGTTGCCCCTTACGGCAGTGAAGATCTGGCTTATCAAGATCTGGCTTTAGGTGCGGGTAAACGTATTGATGGGCTGGTGTCTAATCTGGTCACAGCCAATGAACGTATCAAAAAGACACCGGGCAAATTTAAGCTGGTGGGTGATGCGTTATATGAAGATCCAAACTGGGTTGCCACCGATAAAGGCGACAAAGAGTGGCACGATACCGTGGTGAAAATCTTCGATGACATGCGTAAAGATGGCACGCTGAAACAGATCTCCATCAAATGGATCGGTACTGATATCTCCCGTTAAGCACATCAAGTCGTAAAACTTTCAACAAGGGCGAGTTTTCGCCCTTGTTTCTGCTTAGTAGACTGCATTTTGTGACACATTTCGCTAAACTAGCGTTTTTCTGATTCCACTTGAAAGGATTTCTCATTGAACCGCAACACCATCATGACCAGCAAATTTAAGTGGCAAGTCCTGCTGGTCTGGCTGGCGCTGATGATCGGCTTCGTATGGTTTATCGCCAAATTCGATCTAGACATGGGTTATGTCTGGGAAAAGCTGCCCTTCCTGACCGGCCTGCATCTTTCTCCTGATGGCTTTATTCAAGGCGTACCACTGACGATTTATGTCTGTGTGCTGGCTATGCTGGCCTCGGTGATCTTAGGTTTGCTGGCTGCCTTAGGCCGCTTAAGCCTGAACCCGCTGGCGTATGGCATCTCGACCTTTTATACCTCCTTTTTCCGTGGCACCCCGCTGCTGTTGCAGGTATTGCTGATTTATCAGGGCTTACCGCAGATCGGGCCAGTACCGACCGCGATCCCGTCCGGCATTATTGCGCTGGCACTGTGTTATGGCGCGTATTTAAGTGAAATTTTCCGCTCGGCCATTGTGGTGATCGATAAAGGCCAATGGGAAGCCGCCATGGCGCTGGGTCTGAAGAAATACCAGATATTCTGGAAAGTGATCCTGCCGCAATCAATGAAAGTGGCCATTCCACCGAGCATGGCAATGTTTATTGCCATGCTGAAAGACTCATCATTGGTTTCCGTGATGGGGCTGTGGGAAATCATGTTTCTGGCGCAGAGTTACGGCCGTTCCGCCTACCGCTATATGGAGATGTTGATCACCGCTGCGGTGATTTACTGGATCCTGTCGTTTATTCTGGAATTGCTGCAATCTCGTTTGGAAAAAATCTTCCACGGTGGCAAAACACGTTAATCAGTAAATTGCAAAGAGGTGCGTTTTGACGAAGTATCAGGTCACAGCCCAAGAAAAACGCATCCTCCCCTGGCTCGCTGCCGTCGGGTTCTTTATGCAAGCACTCGACGGCACTATTCTGAATACGGCTCTGCCGACCATCGCTGCTGATTTTCAGGTTAGCCCACTGCAAATGCAGGCGGCGATTATCAGTTATATGCTGACCGTGGCGATGCTGATCCCCGCCTCCGGCTGGCTGGCCGACCGTTTCGGCACCCGACATGTCTTTCTGTTCTCGATTGTGCTGTTCTCGGCCGGTTCACTGTTTTGTGCCGAATCGACGTCATTAACACAACTGGTCATCGCCCGGATCATTCAGGGTGTCGGCGGCGCTTTATTGGTGCCAGTCGGCCGGCTGGCAATCTTGCGTGTCTTCCCCAAAGAGGAATTTCTGCGCGCCATGTCGATGGTGGTGATCCCCGGCTTGATCGGCCCTCTCATTGGCCCGCTACTCGGTGGTTTGCTGGTGCAACACACCTCATGGCCATGGATATTTTTAATCAACCTGCCGATTGGGTTGGTCGGCTGTATCCTGGCATTTTTCTTCATGCCCAATATCAGGGAAGTGACCGCCTCTTTCGATTGGAAAGGTTATCTCTGTTTTAGCAGCGGAATTGTTTTGCTGTCGATTGCGATCCAACGCTTAGGTGAAGCGGGCGCCACCTTCACTGCATTTTTGCTATTGGCACTGCCCGGCCTGTTTGCCCTGTATGCCTACTTCTGGCACAGCCAACGCCACCCGCATGCCCTGTTCAGCCGGACGTTATTTAAAAACTCCAGTTTCCGCATCGGCATTATTGGTAATCTGATTGCCCGCTTAGGCAGCGGGGCGTTGCCCTTTCTGACCCCGCTCTTTTTACAAGTCGCGCTCGGTTTTAGCCCGACCCATGCCGGGTTGACCATGATGCCGATTGCATTAGGTGCCATGAGCACCAAACTACTGGCCAACCGGGTAGTGCTGCGCTTTGGTTACCGGCCAGTGCTGATGACGAATACCTTGTTGCTCGGTGCGTTGATCACCGGATTTGCCACCGTCAATCACACCACGCCGTATGCATTATTACTGTTCTATCTGACCTTGCTTGGTGTGTTTAATTCACTGCAATTTACCGCGATGAATACGCTGACCTTAAGCAAACTCGAACGGGATGAAGCCAGCAGTGGTAACAGCTTGCTGTCAGTGGTCATGCAACTGTCGATGAGTCTGGGCGTCGCCATTTCTGCCACCCTGTTTTCATGGTTTTATGGCTCCCATGTTTCTTTGCACAGTTTGCAGGCCACCAGCCTGCAACAACAAGAGATCGTAAGCGCCTTTCACGCCACTTACATCACTGTTGGTTGTCTCAGTATGCTGGCCACACTGATTTTCCGGCACATTCCGCAGACGCTCATACCCCAAAATAGTCCCGAGCAGACTTCCGATGAAGAAGAGCCGGTTATCAGGAGATAAACATGTTCAAAGCCTTACTGCTGCAACAACAAGACAAACAAACCATTGCCTCGATTGAACAGTTGGATGACAACCAGCTCCCCGCCGGTGACGTAACCGTGGCGGTGAAATACTCCTCGCTGAACTACAAAGATGGCCTCGCTATTACTGGCAAAGGCAAAATCGTGCGCCAATGGCCGATGGTGCCCGGAATTGATTTCGCCGGTCAGGTGCTGGAATCAACCGATGCGCGCTACAAAGCCGGTGACGAAGTCGTGCTGACCGGTTGGGGTGTCGGCGAAGGACACTGGGGCGGTATGGCAGAAAAAGCGCGAGTGAGTGCTGACTGGTTGGTGCCATTAACAACCGGTTTAACGGCGCTGCAAGCCATGCAAATTGGCACCGCCGGGCTGACCGCAATGTTGTGTGTTATGGCGTTGGAAGAAGCCGGAATTACGCCGGAACAAGGCGACATTTTAGTCACCGGTGCCAGCGGTGGTGTGGGTAGTGTGGCCGTCAGTTTGCTGGCCGCGAAAGGTTACAGCGTGATCGCCGCTACCGGACGCGAATCAAATCGAGAGTTATTACTGCAGTTGGGTGCAAAACAGGTGATCACCCGCGATGAATTACTGACCCCTATTCGTGCATTGGACAAACAAGTCTGGGCCGGCGCTGTCGATACCGTTGGCAGCTCAGTGCTGGCCAAAATCTTATCGCAGATGAATTACGGTGGTGCCGTGGCCGCCTGTGGTCTGGCGGGCGGTTTCGATCTGCCAGCAACCGTGATGCCGTTTATTTTACGCAACGTACGACTGCAAGGTGTTGATTCGGTGATGTGCCCGTTCGCGCGCCGTCAGTTAGCCTGGCAACAGCTGGCTCAACTGTTACCGGCCAGTTTCTATGATCACGCCTGTGAAGAGATCATTTTGGAAGAAGCACCAGAAGCCGCAGCTAAGATCATGGATGGCCAGATCACCGGTCGGGTGGTGATTAAAATCTAAGTTTTTGACTCACCACAGACTACCGGAAATGGCGCGATCAGCACGACTTCCGGTAGTTTGTATATTTGCCGTCGGCATAACATATCCCACATTGATAACTTTACAGCGCCGAATCGCAGCAGTTAGATTGAACGCCATTTCATTCTCTTGCGACAAGGACGATCTCTCATGAAAGACGCAACACTGGCGCTGCACCATGGCTTCCAGAATGACCCCACCACCAAAGCAGTCGCGGTACCGATTTATCAAACCGTCGCTTACGAATTCGATAACGCGCAACATGGCGCAGATCTGTTTAACCTGGCCGTACCCGGCAACATCTACACCCGTATCATGAACCCAACCAACGATGTGCTGGAACAACGTCTGGCGGCCTTGGAAGGCGGCATCGCGGCTTTAGTGACATCAGCTGGCAGTGCCGCCATTAACTATGCGCTGCAAACGCTGACTCGCGTTGGTGATAACATCGTCTCCACACCGCAGCTGTATGGCGGCACCTACACGCTGTTCGCGCACATGCTGCCAAGTTTTGGTGTGGAAGTGCGTTTTGCTCGCGATGATTCGCCAGAAGCGATTGCCGAGCTGATCGATGACAAAACCAAAGCCGTATATTGCGAAAGTATCGGCAACCCAGCCGGTAACATTGTCGATCTGGAAGGGTTGGCCCGTGTTGCACATGCCCAAGGCGTACCGCTGGTGGTCGATAACACCGTTGCTTCACCGGTGCTGTGTAAACCGATCCAGTTCGGTGCCGACATTGTCGTGCACTCCATCACCAAATATGTGGGTGGCCATGGTAACTCGCTGGGTGGCGTGATCGTCGATTCCGGCAAATTCCCATGGGCTGACCATGCGGAACGTTTCCCGCAATTCAGCCAGCCAGAAGCCGCTTACCACGGCGTGGTGTATAACGAAGCCTTCGGCCCAGCGGCCTTTATCGCCCGCGCGCGTACCGTACCATTACGCAACACCGGTTCGACTTTGTCACCGATGAATGCCTTCCTGCTGCTGCAAGGGTTGGAAACACTGTCACTGCGCATGGAACGTCACGTCGAAAATGCCCGTAAAGTGGCGGAATATCTGCAAAGTCACGACAAAGTGGCATGGGTGAGTTACGCCGGTTTACCCGATCATCCACATCATGCACTGGCGCAGAAATACATGAACGGCACCCCATCCGCCATCCTCTCTTTTGGTCTGAAAGATGGCTACGAAGCCGGTGTGCGTTTCTACGATGCGCTGAAAATCTTCAAACGTCTGGTGAATATCGGTGATGCAAAATCACTGGCGTGTCACCCCGCATCCACCACGCATCGTCAGATGACCGAGGAAGAACAAGCCAAAGCCGGTGTGAAACCCGAAATGATCCGTCTGTCGGTAGGTATTGAAGCAATCGAAGACATTCTGGACGATCTGAATCAGGCCTTGCAGGCGTAATTCTCGCCAAAAACAAAAAGCGCCGACAGGCGCTTTTTTTATCCCGAATAATCCGTTACTGCGCAGTCAGCCCAACCTCTGAACTCATGATAGTCGCCTGTTCCTGCTGGGCTGCATGTAACCAAGCCTGCACATCCGTATCATGCAACACCGTTTGCATATACTCAGCAGCAAAACCCTGACAATCGACACCATAGGTATTAAAGCGGAACATCACGGGCGCAAACATTGCGTCAGCAATGGTGAATTCGCCAAATAACCACGGCCCAGACTCGCCATAGCGCAAGCGACATTCCGTCCAGATCGCCTGAATGCGTTCGATATCGCGCGCGAGCGCCTCATCCCCAACGATTTCACGACCGGTTGCGCGGCAATTCATCGGCATCTGACTACGCAGGCTCATAAAACCAGAGTGCATTTCCGCACTGATCGAGCGGGCAAACGCACGCGCCGCCGGATCACGCGGCCATGCCTGTGGGTACTGTTCGGCCAGATATTCCGCAATCGCCAGTGAATCCCATATTGCCAGATCGCCATCCAGTAACACCGGCACTTTGGCGACCGGGGAAAAACGCATGACTTGCTGTTTAAAGTCTTCCGTTTGCAGTAAGACCTGAGTTTCTTCGAAGCTAACGCTTAATTTACGCAACAATAACCACGGTCGCAGCGACCAGGATGAATAATTTTTATTGCCAATAATCAGTTGAAACGCAGGCATACCGCCTCCTAAAGGTTACACCGATGGGGATAACAACGCTTTATGTACCTTAAACACGATCTTACGCAGCTCACCCGGTTCAGTCAGGGTGCATAACGGAGTATGTAATTCGCCCGGCGCAATCACCACAAAATCGCCTGGCTGCAAACCAATATAGCTGGTGGCTGGCTCATCCATAAAATAAAGATCTGGATGCGGATTATCACTGCGATCCAACGTAACCGCATGTGGTCCACAGCCAATCCACTCTTCGCCAGACAATAACAACTGAATGTCGAGGTAAGTATCATGGAACTCAGCGCGACGTTCGATCACCAGTTGTGAGGTATCCATTGATACGATCATAAACAGCGGATCTTTCGGCAATTCTGCGGGGGCAAATTGCGCCGGTACCGTCAGATCGGTTTTACCTTTCGGTAGGGCCAGTACATCGGCATTCGTGGCAACAAAATCACGTAACACGGTCGCAATCAGCGGATGCAGCAGACAGTCATCTAATTGCTGTAAATTACCAATAAACATAATAAGCTCGTCCTCAAATTCCGGCACAAGGTGGCCGAATGGTTAGCGATTACTGCCACCAGCATAAATAACTGCTGAGAGGATCACAAACCGGATTCCCATTTCTGCGGCTAATTTGCTGAGAACCACCTGAATCGGGCAATTCTGGATTTGCTTGCTTGCCTAAGCGGGGAAAAATCCGAACAATAATGCAAAGTGAGTTTTCTCGGCCTGTTATGACTAAACGCCTTACTATTCTTGATATCGCCAAACTGAGCGGCGTGGGTAAATCCACCGTGTCACGGGTGCTGAACCAAGACCCGAACGTCAATTCACAAACCCGCGATCGGGTGGAAGCTGTGATCCGGGAACATGGTTTCGAACCCAGTAAATCGGCTCGCGCCATGCGTACTAACAGTGCTCGGTTAGTCGGCATTATCGTGTCTCGCCTCGACTCAGCCTCTGAAAATCGGGCCGTGCGTGGCATGCTCGAAATCCTCTATGCGCGTGGTTATGATGCCATGCTGATGGAAAGTGAATTCGACCCACAGAAAGTCGATGAACATCTGGCGCTCTTAGCCCGTCGCGGTGTCGATGGTGTGATCTTATTTGCCTTCAGTGCATTGGATCTGGAACAACTGCGCCCATGGCAAAACAAGCTGGTACTCATGGCGCGCGATTGGCCACAGATGGCCTCGGTTTGTTATGACGATCAAGGGGCGATCGGGCGGATCTTGCAACAGCTGTATGCCGATGGCAGTCGCCACATCGACTTTATCGGTGTTGACCCCAGCGATGCGACCACCGGTGCCTTGCGTTTGCAAGCCTACCAGCAATTTTGTGCCCAACAACAACTGCCTTGCCGTTACTTAACCGGCAGCTTAGATGTACAAAGCGGCTATGACCTGACCGCGAAACTGCTAACCCCCATGACCGATGCGGTGGTTTGCGCCACTGACACACTGGCACTGGGTGCCGCGAAGTATCTGCAAGAACAGCAACGGCACGATGTGAAACTCACCGGGGTGGGTAATAATCCGCTGCTGCATTTCCTGTTTCCGCAGGTGCAATCCATCGATCCGGGCTATAAACAAGCCGGCCGCCTCGCCGCCGAACAGCTGTTATTGCAGCTGGAACAAGACGCCGAACCTTGTGCGCAGATAGCCCCATCGCATAGCTAAATAACGCCAAAAATTAAACAGCGTCAAACGACAGCAAAAACTAATCGTCTCTATCATCACAGATCCGGATCCAACGCTGGATCTGTGAACAATCACGCAAATTGGGAACGTTCCCTTTTGTGTTTTAATTAATCCTCTGCATACTTACTGGGAACGTTACCAACTATACTTAAACCATCTTCCATCATGGAACGACGGTTTTGTTCACCAGGGGACACACATGAGCAAATCATTCTCTCAGGACGTTACTCGTCTGATCAGTCTGGTCGGCGGCAAAGATAATATTGCCACCGTCAGCCACTGCCTGACCCGGCTGCGTTTTGTGCTGAAAAACACAGCACAGGCCGATATCAAAGCCATAGAAACCATTCCATCCGTCAAAGGTTGTTTTACCAATGCCGGCCAATTTCAGGTGGTCATTGGCACCGAAGTGGATGAGTTTTACAAACTACTCATCGCACAAACCGGCGTCGATGGCGCCAGTAAAGAGGCGGCCAAAGTGGCGGCACGCCAGAATATGAGTGTGCTGGAACGCTCAATCTCCCACTTAGCTGAAATCTTTGTTCCGTTATTACCGGCCATTATTACCGGTGGTTTGATCTTAGGTTTCCGTAATGTCATCGGCGACATCAAGATGTTCGATGGCAAGAGCCTGACCGAAATCAGCCAGTTTTGGGCCACCGTTCACTCGTTCCTGTGGCTGATTGGTGAAGCTATTTTCCACTTCCTGCCAGTGGGTGTGTGCTGGGCCACGGTGCGCAAACTCGGTGGCAGCGAGATCCTGGGGATCGTGTTGGGTATTACGTTGGTCAGCCCGCAACTGATGAATGCCTATCTGATCGGCCAGCAAGCGCCGGAAGCCTGGAACTTTGGTCTGTTCGCGATCCAGAAAGTCGGTTATCAGGCTCAGGTTATTCCTGCGATCTTAGCTGGAGCGCTGCTGGCTTATATCGAAACGCGGCTGAAACAGATCGTACCGGCTTACCTCTATCTGGTCGTTGTACCCTTTGTTTCACTGATCCTGGCAGTCATTCTGGCACACAGCCTGATTGGTCCATTCGGTCGCTGGATCGGTGATGGCGTGGCATTTGCGGCTAAATCCGTGATGACCGGTAGCTTCGCACCGATTGGCGCCTCGCTGTTTGGTTTCCTGTATGCACCATTGGTGATTACCGGCGTACATCACACCACCAACGCCGTCGATCTGCAGTTAGTACAAAGCATGGGCGGCACACCAATATGGCCTCTGATTGCCCTGTCTAACATCGCTCAGGCTTCAGCGGTCATGGGCATCATCTTCATCAGCCGTAAAGCTAACGAACGTGAGATTTCTGTTCCTGCTGCGATTTCTGCTTATCTCGGCGTCACCGAACCAGCGATGTATGGCATCAATCTGCGCTACAAATTCCCAATGCTGTGCGCGATGGTCGGTTCTGCGCTGGCAGGTCTGGTGTGTGGTTACAGCGGTGTGCTGGCGAACGGTATCGGTGTGGGTGGTTTGCCCGGCATTCTGTCTATCCAACCTCAATTCTGGGGTATTTACTCCATCGCCATGTTGATCGCAATTGCAGTTCCTATGTTGCTAACCATCGCGGTGTACAAACACAAATTCCGTAACCAATCACAAGCTGAAATCTCTGCTACGGAAGCGGTTTAACCCTAATAACTATAATTTCCCGCTGCGGTCACTGGCCGCAGCTTTTTCTTGGAATGGAGCGTTTTGATGTCTTATTCTCAACATGACTGGTGGCGTCAGGCGGTGGTGTATCAGATCTACCCGAAAAGCTTTCAAGATTCCGGTAATAAAGGCACCGGCGACTTGCAAGGCATTATTCAACGCCTCGATTATCTGCAACAACTCGGCGTTGATGCTTTATGGCTCACCCCGATCTATAGCTCTCCGCAGATCGATAATGGGTATGACATTGCCGATTATTACGCCATCGACCCGGCTTTCGGCAGCATGGCCGATTTTGAACAACTGGTGAGTGCCTGCAAACAACGTGGTTTGCACATCATTATGGATATGGTGTTTAACCACACCTCCACGGAACACGTCTGGTTTAAAACGGCACTGCGCTATCCCCAGAGCCGCTTTCGTGATTTCTACATCTGGCGTGATCCGGTCAATGGTCAAGAGCCGAATAACTGGCAATCCAAGTTTGGCGGTAATGCCTGGGCATTCGATGAAAACAGTGGTCAATACTACTTGCATCTGTTCAGTGAACAACAGGCCGATCTGAATTGGGAAAATCCGGAAGTTCGCGCCGAAATCAAAAAGGTGCTGCATTTCTGGGCCGATAAAGGGGTCGATGGTTTCCGTCTCGATGTGATTAATCTCATCTCTAAACAGCAAGATTTCTGTGATGATCTGACCGGTGATGGCCGTCGCTTTTATACCGATGGCCCGCGTGTGCATGACTATCTGCAAGAGTTATCCCGCGATGTATTCGTACCACGTCACTGCATGACGGTTGGGGAGATGTCCTCCACCACCCTAGAACATTGCCAGCAATATTCACAACAAGATGGTCGCGAGCTATCGATGGTGTTTAATTTCCATCACCTGAAAGTCGATTATCCGAACGGCGAAAAATGGCAATTGGCGGCACCGGATTTTATTGAGTTGAAAAAAATCTTTGCCGAGTGGCAAAACGGCTTGCATCAGCAAGGCTGGAGCGCACTGTTCTGGTGTAACCATGATCAACCGCGTATCGTGTCGCGTTTTGGGCATGAAGGGGAACATCGAGAAAAATCAGCCAAGATGCTGGCGACTGTCTTACATATGCTGCAAGGCACTCCCTATATTTATCAGGGGGAAGAGATCGGCATGACCAATCCGCATTTCACCCAAATTGATGACTACCGCGATGTAGAAAGCCTGAATATCTATCTGGCCCATCAGGCACAAGGAGTGGCAACCGAACAGACGTTGCAAACACTGGCTGCGCGTTCGCGTGATAACAGCCGCACCCCCATGCAATGGGACACATCAACCGGAGCTGGTTTTAGCCAAGGCACACCGTGGATCCCGCTCAGTGATAATCACGTACAGATCAATGTGAGCAATGCGCTGGCAGATAAAGCTTCCGTGTTTTATCACTATCAGCAACTGATCCAACTGCGGAAACAATACCCAATCATTGTCGAAGGCAACTTTCAGGATCTGCTCCCCGAGCACCCGACGCTCTGGTGTTATCAGCGTCAATATGGCAAACAAAAAATGCTCGTGGTCGCCAATTTAAGCGCAACAGAAACCGCGTTGGAATTACCGGAACATTGGCAACACACTAACAGCCAATGCCTGATCCACAATGAAACCACTTTGCCAGAGCTATGTAACCGCGATCTAAAACCGTATGAAGTAATGGTCTGGCTACACAGTTAAATATGCTACCAGTTGCAGTTTTTACGAGACGCCAGCTTGTTGCGAATAAGCTGGCGTGTTAATAATTCTGTACCATCTATTTATCTGAGGCGTCCTATGCCTGTACTCACGCATGAACAACAAACTCAACTCATGGCCGCAGCCAAAGCCAGTATCCGCCATGCTTACATGCCCTATTCCAACTATTCCGTCGGAGCAGCAGTCTTAACCAGCGATGATCAGATCTTCAGTGGTATTAATATTGAAAATGCCGCCTATCCCGCTGGTACCTGTGCCGAACGCGTGGCGCTGGGAAATGCCATCAGCCAGGGGCATACTCAATTCAAAGCCATTGCCGTGTTTTCCCCCAAAGGTGAAATCAGTCCCTGTGGTATTTGCCGCCAATTCATCTCTGAATTCGGCCCCGATATTCAGATCTTGTTCCATTGGCAAGGCCAGTTACAGCAAGTTGCTATCAAAGAATTACTGCCCTTTTCATTTAGTAAAACGCAATTAAACGCCTGATTTACCACTTAATACCTCATTCGCACACTGATCATTTGAATGCCAAGCATGATTCAATCGTAACAGTGTGCAAAACAGCACTGATCTGAACTTACATTCTCTCGTACTATCTTTGACACGCTATAGTTTCAGAGAAATCGCTATCGGGAGATGCCTTGTGAATTATTCTTTCTACCATCCAGCAGCACACTCCACTCTTGATGACACTCGAGCATCAGCACTGCCCGCACCCACTCGCACGCTATGGTTACAAGGCGATAATGTCGCGACAAAACGGCAGGAACTGCTCGATTATTTTATCCAGACCTACGATTTATATGATTCACTGTTTGATTGTCTCGCGCACGAAGATGCGTGGTATAAGAAAGCCATTCCGCTGCGCCATCCGCTGATTTTCTATTACGGCCACACCGCAAGTTTCTTCATCAATAAACTGTTTGCAGCACAACAAATCAACCAGCGAATTAATGCACAAATTGAAGCCATGGTGGCGATCGGTGTTGATGAGATGAGCTGGGATGATCTCGATGAAACACATTACAATTGGCCAACCATCGGCGAGTTGCGGGCGTATCGCCAACAAGTCAAAACCCGCGTTGTACAATTTATTCAAGACATGCCTTTGGAATTACCCATCAGTTGGGGCAGTTCGGCATGGACTATCCTGATGGGAATTGAACATGAACGTATTCACCTCGAAACCTCGTCCGTACTGATTCGCCAGCTGCCACTGTCCGTAGTCCAATCGCAACCGCGCTGGCAGCACTGCCCCCACATACGCCATCAGCCAAATACAGTACCGACCAATCAATTACTGCCCGTTGCCGCCGCCACCATCCAAATGGGCAAACCAGACAGCGATGCCACCTATGGCTGGGATAACGAATACGGCCAACGCGAAATTAAATTAGAGACCTTCCAAGCCAGTAAATATCTGGTCAGTAATGCGGAATTTCTCGAATTTGTTCTGGCTGGCGGTTACCAGCATCCGCAATGGTGGAGCACAGAAGGCCAGGAATGGCTCAAATTTACCAAGGCCGATAAACCCACCTTCTGGCAGGGCGATATTCAGCAAACCGATGCCCTGCGTTTGCGTCTGATGACAGAAGAGATCGTCATGCCGTGGGATTGGCCTGTTGAAACTAACCAGCTGGAAGCAGCGGCTTTTTGTCGTTGGAAAGCCGCACAAACCGGCTTACCGATTCAACTGCCGTGTGAAGCAGAGTGGATGGCGCTGCGCCAGAATATCCCAACCGACCAACCAAACTGGCAACAAGCTCCGGGGAATATCAATTTGGAATATTGGTCATCATCGAGCCCCATTGATCAATTTCCACAAGGTGATTTTTATGACGTGGTAGGGAATGTCTGGCAATGGAGCAGCACCGCGATTGATGGCTTCGATGGCTTCCGAGTGCACCCGTTATACGATGATTTTTCCACCCCAACATTCGATGGAAAACATAATCTAATCAAAGGTGGTTCCTGGATCTCTACCGGTAATCTGGCGCTGAAAAATTCCCGATACGCTTTTCGACGTCACTTTTTCCAACATGCCGGTTTTCGTTATGTAGTGTCCCGTTATCAGGAACCACTCATTGTTAACCCTTACGAAACTGATCCACTGATCGCGCAATATCTTGATTCACACTATGGTGCCAGCCATTTTGATGTGCCAAATCACTGCCAACGTCTGGCTGAAATCGCCGCTGAAGTCTGTCTGCAGCCAATCCGAGCGTTAGATATTGGTTGTTCCGTCGGTCGCGCGAGTTTTGAACTAGCAAAACATTTTCAACATGTCGATGCCGTTGATTATTCAGCCCGTTTTATCGATATCGCGCAAACACTGGCCCAGCAAAACAGTTTCCGTTATGCCATTCCAACCGAAGGAGAATTAGTCGAATACCGTGAAGCGAAATTGACGGACTGCCAACTCGATCCTGAATTAGCCAGCCGGATCCATTTTACCCAAGGCGATGCCTGTAACCTGAAAGGCAAATATCAGCACTATGATTTGATCCTTGCTGCCAACATGCTCGATCGACTACGCGAACCGGCGCATTTTCTTGCCGACCTGGCCCATCGATTGCGCGATGGCGGTATTCTGATGCTGTGTTCACCACATACCTGGCAAGTGGAATCAACGTCAAAACATAACTGGTTAGGTGGGATCAGAGAAAACGGTGAGGCACGAACAACCTATCAGTATCTACAGCGAGTGCTGAGCACTGAGTTTGAAGAGCTACAACCGCCACAGGATATTCCATTTGTGTTGCAAGAAACCGCACGGAAATACCAATATCTGTTGTCACAACTGACCATTTGGCGAAAGAAGTAACGTGTATTTTTATAAATACCGGAATCGAGTAGGAGGCGGGATCACTCCCGCCGTCCTCTCACACCACCGTACGTGCGGTTCCGCATACGGCGGTTCATGTTAACGCTGGAATTGTTGATGACACTCCAGCAGTGATACCAATCCCAAC
>JAYSBB010000033.1:0-25137 GCA_041915645.1 Tolumonas sp. | reverse complement strand
CCTTCTTTCGGCGGACGGATTTTACCGGAAATGGTGTCACCAGTACGTAAGTTGAAACGACGTACTTGACTTGGTGAAACATAAATATCGTCCGGACCTGCCAGATAAGAACTATCCGCGGAACGCAGGAAACCAAAGCCATCCTGCAAAATTTCCAGCACGCCATCACCAAAGATGTCTTCCCCGCTTTTCGCGTGAGCTTTGAGAATGGCAAAAATGATATCTTTTTTGTGCAGACGGGCCAGATTTTCCAGGCCCATAGATTCGCCCAGATGTACCAGTTCAGAGACTGCGGTATTCTTTAGTTCAGTTAGATTCATAGAAGTGATGTAATTTCGGGAATTGCATGGTTGGATTAATTGCTGGATAAAGCTGCTGGAGAGAGCGCATCAAGCGGGTACGAACAGCATGTTTTATCAAATTAGCATCAATTTATCAGGGCGTCTAGCTATCTACAGTGAGAAATGGATGAAAATCAGGCATTATTAAAACTGAGGAGGCTTTAGGCCCCCTCAGATCGAGCAGATTAGATATTTGCGTCCAGAAACTCTTTCAACTGAGTCTTAGACAGTGCGCCAACTTTAGTGGCAGCGACAGCACCGTTTTTGAACAGCAGCAGAGTTGGAATGCCGCGGATCCCAAATTTTGGTGGAGTACCAGAGTTCTGATCGATGTTCAGTTTGGCAACAGTCACTTTACCGGCGTATTCGCCAGCTACTTCGTCTAGGATTGGGGCAATCATTTTGCATGGACCACACCATTCAGCCCAAAAATCAACTAAAACTGGGGTAGAGGCATTTACTACATCACTTTCGAAACTGGCATCGGTCACGTGTACAATTTTGTCGCTCATTTTTTACTCCACATTTGCAATTCGTTTACTGTATCAATATAGGGGTACGAAGATGCAAATTAAAGGGATCAAGAAATAAAAGCCAAACAGTTACCTTAATTAATAGATACTGTTTATTATTGCAAACCTAATTTAATAAGCCTGTTGCCCATGAGCAAAACACATCTTACAGAGATCAAATTCGCTGAACTCGGACTGGAACCACAAGTTCTGGCTGGTCTGGAAGCTAAAGGCTTTCATAATTGCACGCCTATTCAGGCAGAAACGATACCGCTATTGCTGACCGGAAAAAATATTGCAGGTCAGGCACAAACCGGTACTGGTAAAACCATCGCCTTCCTCGCAGGTACATTTAACTACCTGCTGACGCACCCAGCCAGCGCTGAGCGTCGTAAAAATCAGCCACGCGTGCTGATCATGGCGCCAACCCGTGAACTGGCCGTGCAGATTTATAATGATGCTGTACCGATGGCGGAAAGCTGCGGTTTTAAAATGGGTTTGGGTTACGGTGGCGATGGTTACGATAAGCAACTTGCCGTATTGCAAGAAGGTGTTGATCTGTTGATCGGGACCACCGGTCGTCTTATCGATTATCTGAAGCAAGGTATCATCGATCTGGGCGCAATTCAGGTGGTGGTATTGGATGAAGCCGATCGTATGTTTGATCTGGGCTTTATCAAAGATATTCGTTACCTGTTCCGTCGTATGCCGCCACCAGTACAACGTTTGAATATGTTGTTCTCGGCCACACTGTCGCTGCGCGTACAGGAGCTGGCTTATGAGCATATGAATGAGCCTCAACATGTTCAGATCGAACCGGAACAAATGACCGGTCAGCGCATCAAAGAAGAGCTGTTCTATCCATCGAACGAAGACAAGCTGCTGCTGTTACTGACGTTGATGGAAGAAGATTGGCCGGAAAAAGCCATCGTATTTGCCAACACTAAGCATGGTTGTGAAGATGTCCATGCCTGGCTGCAGGCTGATGGTCATCGTGTTGGTATGTTGACGGGTGATGTGCCGCAGAAGAAACGTCTGAAGATCCTGGAGGATTTTACTGCCGGTCATCTCGATGCGTTGGTCGCCACAGACGTCGCCGCGCGTGGTTTGCACATTCCTGATGTCAGCCATGTATTTAACTATGATTTACCGGATGATGCGGAAGATTATGTGCACCGTATTGGCCGAACCGGCCGTGCTGGCCGTAGTGGCCATGCGATCAGTTTTGCGTGTGAAGACTACGCATTTAACTTGCCGGATATCGAGGAATATATTCATCATCCGATCCCGGTGAGTAAATATGATCCAAGTGCACTGTTGGATGATGTGACGCCGCCTAAACGCGTGATCCGTCATCGTTTGCCAGTGAATCGTAACATGCGTGATCGCCAGCCTTCTGGCCGTCGTCGCCCGGGTAATAAATCTTAACGACAGGATGTCTCACGTGGATCAATCTCCATTATATGCTGCAATTGATCTTGGCTCGAATAGCTTTCACATGCTGGTGGTGCGCGAAGTGGCGGGTGCCATCCGCACGGTGGCCAAGGTCAAACGTAAAGTTCGTCTGGCTGCCGGACTGGATAATGAACACAATTTGAGCCTTGAGGCGATGGCGCGGGGCTGGGACTGTCTGCGCTTGTTTGCCGAACAGTTGCAGGATGTACCGCGTGAGAATATCCGGGTGGTTGGCACCGCCACGTTGCGTCTGGCGCGGAATGTGGATTCATTCCTGCAGATCGCAGAACAGGTGTTAGGGCATAAAATCGAGATCATTTCCGGTGAAGATGAAGCCCGTACCATTTACCAAGGTGTCTCTTGGACATCGAGTGGGGAAGGCAATCGTCTGGTTATCGATATCGGTGGTGCCAGCACCGAACTGGTGATTGGTGAAAGTAATGATGCCAAGCTGCTGAACAGTCTGCATATGGGCTGTGTGACTTGGATAAAACGCTATTTTGCCGATGGCCTGTTGAACGAAGCCAATTTTACCGCTGCGATCGAAGCGGCTAAAGTTGTTCTGCAAGAAGTTGCCGCAGAATATCGGGCGCTGGGCTGGTTAAGTTGCGTGGGGGCATCCGGTACCGTACAGGCGTTGCAGGAGATCATGATTGCGCAAGGGCGCAGTGAACGCGTTACTTTGGCGAAACTGTATGAACTGAAAGCGCAAGCGATCACCTGTGGTCATCTCGATATGCTGGTGTTGCAAGGCTTAATGCCGGAACGGCTCAGTGTTTTCCCCTCTGGGTTGGCGATCCTGATTGCGATCTTCGAGATGCTGCAAATCGAAAACATGACGCTGGCTGGCGGTGCGCTGCGGGAAGGGCTCATTTACGGCATGATCGGCAAGCGTCGCAACTGTGATGTGCGTGAGCGGGCCGCAGACAGTTTGATCACCCGTTATCAGATGGATCGTATTCAGGCAGAACGAGTACGTGATGCGGCACTGTATGCTTTCCAACAAGTCCAGAAAGAGTGGCACCTGAGCGAGCAGTATGGCCGTCCGATGTTGCGCTGGGCAGCGATGCTGCATGAACTCGGGCTTTGTATCGAGTATAAAAAAGCACCGCAACATGCAGCCTATATCATTGATAATATTGATATGCCTGGGTTTACACCAGCACAGAAGCAGCTGTTGTCCGCACTGGTCTATAACCAGCGCGATGGCTTTAAACTGGATGTGTTGGAGAAACAAAATGCAGTTTCTTTACGTCAGGCCACTCGGCTTGCTCGTTTGCTGCGTTTTGCGATCATTCTTTGTATGCGTCGCACCGAAGGCTCCGTACCTAAATTCAGTATTGAAGCGAAAGATGAACAGCTGATTTTACGTTTACCGCTGGGTTGGTTGAATGAACACTACCTGCGCGCCTCGGAGTTGCAGCTGGAGGCTGATCGTCAGACGGCGATGGGCTGGCCCACCTTAATTGAAGAATCAGATATCTGATGTCACTAACAGGCAGGTTTCCTGCCTGTATTCTTTTCAGCACATAGATCTGTTTTTCCTATCCGTTATTTATTTCCTATCCGTTATTTATTTCCTATCTAGAGTGTATTTCCTTTCTGCTTTAATTGGTCTTTTTATTCTCTAATAAATAATACCTATTTTAGGGGTGTTTGTTGTCACCTCTTCATTCTCTCTCTTTACTAGATACCAAAAAGCCACTTATTAATACCAATAAGATACCTTTGTGATCTTTGTCGCTTTTTTATAGTTATATTGGTTCTATATTGATATTGCACAACATCATTAGCAACATGAAAAATTTCAACGGCAAAAACATAAAAAAGAACTTGTCGATGGAGATGACGATCCACGTCACTGAGGCTGGAAACTGAGGAGCGACAACAATGTTAAAATTATTACAACGATTCGGCGGTGCGATGTTTACCCCCGTATTGTTATTCCCGTTCGCGGGGATCGTTGCAGGTATATCAATATTATTAACCAACCCGCAGCTAGTGGGTTCAATTGCTAATTCTGATACGGTCTGGTTTAAACTCTGGATGATTATTCAAGAGGGTAGTTGGACTGTATTTCGGAATATGCCGGTTATTTTTGCCATCGGCTTACCCATTGGTTTGGCTAAAACAGCACATGCCCGAGCCTGTTTAGCGGTAATAGTGTCTTATCTGACCTTTAATTATTTTATCGGCGCCATATTAACGACTTGGGGAGCTGATTTTGGCGTTAACTTTAATCAGCCAATTGGTGGAGTTAGTGGGCTGACTAATATTGCCGGTATTAAAACCTTAGATACCAGCATTATCGGTTCTATCTTTATTGCGGCCATTATGACCTATGTTCATAACCGCTATTTTGAGAAAAAACTGCCGGATTATCTGGGTATTTTTCAGGGCACTGCTTTCGTTACCATTATTGGTTTTATTGCGATGTTACCGCTGGCATTTTTAACTGCACTGGTATGGCCAAAAGTACAAGGCGGCATTGCTTCTCTGCAGGTATTTCTGAGTCAGGCGGGGGCACTGGGTGTCTGGATCTACACCTTTCTGGAACGCATTCTGATCCCGACTGGTTTGCATCACTTTATCTACGGTCCGTTCGTGCTTGGCCCGGCAGTGGTGGAAGGTGGTATTCAGGCTTACTGGATCCAGCATATCGCGGAATTTAGTAACTCCACTGAACCGCTGATCAAGTTGTTCCCACAAGGTGCTTTTGCTCTGCACGGTAACTCGAAAATATTTGGTGCCATTGGTATTGCCGGTGCGATGTACATGACCGCCAAACCAGAGAACAAAAAGAAAGTAGCTGGTCTGTTGATCCCTGCCGTGTTGACTGCGGTGCTGGTGGGTATTACTGAACCACTGGAGTTTACCTTCCTGTTCGTGGCACCGTTCCTGTTTGCCATCCATGCGGTACTGGCGGCAACCATGGCGGCGGTGATGTATATGAATGGCATCGTTGGCAACATGGGTGGCGGTTTACTGGAAATCATGGTGCAAAACTGGCTGCCGATGTTCCACAACCATGCCATGAACGTTGTTATGCAAATCATGATTGGCTGTGTATTCACCGTTATTTACTTCTTCGTCTTTAAATATCTGATTGTCCGCTTTGATGTGAAAACACCAGGCCGTGAAGCTGATAGTGAAGATATTAAATTATTCACCAAGGCGGATTATAAAAATCGTCAGGGTGCTCAGGGTGAAGATAATAAAGGTAGTCAGTTTGATGATCAGGCACTGCAATTACTGGAAGCATTAGGTGGCAGTGAAAATATTGCGGAAGTAAATAATTGTGCGACCCGCCTTCGTATCAGTGTGAAAGATGAAAAACAGGTCATGAGTGATGCTGCCTTCCGTCAAATCGGTGCACACGGTGTGGTCAGAAATAAAGATGCAATACAGGTGATTATCGGTTTGTCGGTGCCGCAGGTTCGCGACAGCATGGAAAATCTGATGAAAAACCCTTAATGATTAAATCGGTAATAGTTAAATCGGTAATAGTTAAATCCTTAATAGTTAAATAATTAATTAGTCGTAGTTGGAGATTAACATGAAAAAGTATTCTGTATTAGTAGCTGGTGGTGGTAGTACTTTTACGCCTGGTATCGTTTTAATGCTGTTAGATAATCTGGATAAATTTCCGATTAAAGAACTGAAATTTTATGACAATGATGCAGAACGTCAGGAAACCATCGGTAAAGCGTGTGCCGTGCTAATTAAAGAACGTGCACCGGAAGTGGTCTTCTCTTATACCACTGATCCGCGTGAAGCATTCAGCGGTGTGGATTTCGTAATGGCGCATATTCGTGTCGGTAAATATCCGATGCGTGAGCTGGATGAAAAAATCCCATTGAAATACGGTGTGGTGGGTCAGGAAACTTGCGGCCCTGGTGGTATCGCTTACGGGATGCGCTCTATCGGTGGCGTGCTGGAGCTGGTTGATTACATGGAGAAATATTCTCCGAACGCCTGGATGCTGAATTATTCCAACCCGGCGGCAATTGTCGCGGAAGCCACCCGTAGCATGCGTCCTAACTCTAAGATCTTGAACATCTGTGACATGCCGGTGGGTATTGAAGTGCGTATGGCAGAGATCCTGGGTCTGGAATCTCGTAAAGAAATGACGGTGAAATATTACGGTCTGAACCACTTCGGCTGGTACAGCGATATTCGTGACCAAGCGGGTAATGATCTGATGCCGAAGCTGAAAGAGCATGTGGCGAAATACGGTTATGTGGTACACAAGGATATTGATTCTCAGCATGTGGAACCAAGCTGGAACGATACCTTTGCTAAAGCGAAAGATGTCTTCGCATTAGATACCAATACCTTACCAAATACATACCTGAAGTATTACCTGTTTCCTGACTATGTGGTGGAGCATTCAAATAAAGAATACACCCGTGCTAACGAAGTCATGGATGGGCGTGAAAAACATGTGTTTGGTGAATGCCGTAAAATTGCTGAACAAGGTTCATCAGCCGGTGCTTCTTTGCATATCGATGAACATGCGTCTTACATCGTGGATCTGGCGCGTGCCATTGCTTACAACACCAAAGAACGCATGCTGCTGATCGTACCAAACCAAGGCTCTGTCACTAACTTTGACCCGACTGCGATGGTGGAAATTCCATGTCTGGTTGGTAATACTGGCCCGGAACCAATGCAAATCGGTAAGATCCCACAATTCCAGCTTGGTTTGATGAATCAACAGGTTGCGGTAGAAAAACTGGTAGTTGAGGCATGGATGGAAAAATCTTATGCCAAACTGTGGCAAGCCATCACGTTGTCGAAAACTGTGCCAAGCGCCAGCGTGGCGAAAGCGATTTTGGATGATCTGATCGCTGCTAATAAAGACTACTGGCCAGAGCTGCATTAATCGCTGCTCAACAGGCTTTGCTGCGGCGAAGCCTGTTGAAACAGAAGATGAGGGGAGTTGTTCTTGGGTTAAGTCATGCCACCATTCGGTGGCATTTTTTATAGGGCTAACTGCAGTAATTGTGTTACATCATTCGGTGTAATATCGCCATGTTCACCCAGTTTTAAGCGGCCATGTTGTCTTAATTTTTCAACGATAGCGGGAATGGCGGTTGCGTCCAGACCATACGCAGAGAAGCGCGTTGGCACGCCCATTGATTCAAAAAACGCGCGGGTTTTTTCTATCGCTAACGTTGCACACTGGTCATCATTAGCTTCTTGAATGCCTAATACGTGATCGGCATATTGCAGTAATTTCGCTTTTTTCTGCGTTTTTTTGTAATGCCAAACAGCAGGTAACACGATCGCCAAGGTTTGCGCATGATCTAAACCATACAGTGCGGTGATCTGGTGGCCAATGGCGTGGATTGACCAGTCACCGGGCATACCCAGATTTAACGTACCATTCAGGGCTTGCGTTGCCGCCCACATGATATTGGCACGTACATCATAGTTCATCGGATCGGTCAGTGCCTGTGGGCCTTCTTCCATCAGGATCTTCAGCAGGCTTTCGGCATAATAATCCTGCACTTTACCGTTGACCGGGTAAGTCATGTATTGCTCTAAAATGTGCACCATCGCATCGACTACACCGTTGCCAACCTGACGCGCGGGCAGGCTGTAAGTGGTTTCTGGATCCAGTATGGAGAACGCCGGACGCATTAACTCAGAAAACATGCCCATTTTATCTTTGGTTTCCCACCGCGTAACAACTGCATTGCCGTTCATTTCTGAGCCGGTGGCTGGGAGCGTTAAGATGCAGCCCAGCGGTAGTGCGGCTTTAACTTTTGCCGCACGGGTATAGACCATTTCCAGCGGATCGCCGTCATATAAGGCGGCTCCGGCAATAAATTTAGTACCATCCACCACTGAGCCACCACCAACCGCCAGCAGATAGGTAATTTGTTCTTGTTTTACCAGCTCAACGGCGTTCATCAAGGTTTCAAAATGCGGATTAGGTTCGATGCCACCAAACTCAAAAAAAGTGATGTTTTCTAAGGCCGCATGGACTTGCGCTAAAACACCATTTTTTTTGATGCTGCCACCGCCATAGGTGATCAGCACGCGAGCATCTGCCGGGATTTCTTCTTTGATTTTAGCGATTTGGCCTTTGCCAAAATGAATTCTGGTTGGGTTACGAAAACTAAAGTTGTTCATCTTCTTTGTTTCCTTTAACAGTAGGTGAGCGCTATTGTACGGGATAAAACTTAAGTGTTTCTTCGGCCGACGACTTCAGAATGGTCTCGCGTTCTGTGGTTACCCCTTGTTTCTGTGACAAGATCGGCCCTTGTGTTTCCCTACGGATATACATGGCATGTAGATATTCGCTGGCCTTAAATTTCATGATGCTATAGTCGAAAATCGTGCCATCTTGGAAATTAGAGAGCGAAGTGATTTGCAGTACCGGTTCACGGCCTTGCAGATTCAGTAACCTTTCTTCTTCTTTATCAGGTATTAGCGGCGAGAATTCCTGATAACTACCTTCGATAACCAAACCAAGGGTTTTCTCAATGTATTCGAATTTTGAGCGTTCTAAGGTGCGGATAGTCAGCTCGGGAAACAAGTTCACCGGCATAAAACTTTCTTCGATGATCTGTGGGCGGTCATTCACTTTTCGCAGACGCTTGGTGTAATAGACACGATCAGTTGTCTTCATTTTTAAGCGGTTAGCGATTTCATCATCGGGATACACAATAGCGAATTCCAAAACATCACTGGTGATGGTTTGTCCTATTTCCTGCGAACTTTCCAGACCACTGCGCAGTTGATCCATCAGATGCACGACTTCTTTTTGTTTGATGTATGTGCCGCTGCCCTGCTTTTTCTCAATCAGATCAATGGCAACTAATTCATCAATGGCTTTGCGGATCGACACCCGGCTGGCTTGATATTCTTCCATCAGTTGTCGTTCAGTCGGTAAGACATCGCCAATGGCAAATTCATCAGAATTGATGCGAAACCGCAGCTTTTTAGCAATATTTTTATATAACACGGTAACTCCTTCGCATGGCAAAGGTCTGCTTTTCAGACAATAGCTTGATTCAAGTGGTATTTATAGTACCAATTTAAGATCAATCAGGTAGCAAAGATGCATGAAATACCGGCACACTTCACAGGAAATGTGCCGGAGAGAAGGTTACGGTGTGGCGAGTTGTGCGAGTGGCAACAGATCGAGCAGCGGTTGCGGGTAGATACCCAGTGCGACCACCAAAATGGCGGAGAGCAGCACCATAAAACCACCGGTCGTGAGTGCCCAGTCGTTGCTGGCATCGCGTGATGGCATGCCGGGGGTACGCAGATACAAAATACTGATCACACGCAGATAGTAATAAAGCCCGACAGCGCTACCGAATACCACAGCACCTGTCAGCCACCAGAAGTGGAACTGGATACCAACGGCCAGAATATAAAACTTACCGATAAAACCTAAGGTCATTGGGATACCGGCCAGTGACAGGAACATCACCGTCATCGCGGCTGTTAACACCGGGCGACGCCAGAACAGACCACGATAAGCCGGTAGGTCTTCCGCATCCTTATCTTGGTAAGGGCTAGACATCAGACTCACCACCCCAAAACTGCCGACGGATGTGAGCAGATACATCACCAGATAGAGCGCTACGGCTTCGAACGATAATGTACCAAGACGGCAGGCAATCAGAGCAACCAGCAAGTAACCGAAATGCGCGGTGGATGAAAAACCCAACAGACGTTTCAGGTTACTTTGCAGCAGGGCCAGTAAGTTACCAATGACTATCGAAACGAACGCCAGACCACCCAACAGTTGATAGAAGAACGAATCAGTTGCTGGAATGGTATAGAACAAGCGCAGTAACACGGCAAAGACGGCAATTTTACTGACAGTAGCCAGATAGGTTGTCACCGGAGCAGGTGCGCCTTGGTAGACATCGGGTGTCCACAGATGGAATGGCACCAGTGATAATTTAAAGCCAAAGCCAATCACCATCATACCCAAACCAACAATCAGCAAGGTAACGTGGGCGGTTTCGGTGGAAGGTAATTTGGACAGCTGTGCGCCGATAGTAGCAATATCCAGACTGCCGCATTGTGCGTAAATCAAGGCAATACCGAACAGCAGGAATGCGGTCGCACTGGCTGACAACACCATGTATTTAACCGCAGCTTCCAGAGAGCGACGTTGGCGGAACGCGTAACCGACCAGACCAAACAGTGGCAGCGACATCAATTCGATACCGATAAACAGCGCAGCCAGATGATGTGCTTGCGCCATAACGATAGCACCGCTTGATGCCAGCAACAGCAACAGATAAAACTCTTCCCGGTTGTCGGGGAATTTTTTCAGCCAGGCCCGTGCCAGTGTTACCGTCGCCAGTGAACCAATGATGATCAGTGCGGAATAAAATACAGCATACGGATCAACAATCAGTAATGGCGTTACAATGACAGGCACTGCATGACTAGCAACTAACAAGCTGACCAGTGCTGCATTTAATCCGATGACGGTGATCAGGAAAACCTGACGATGGTTACGCTGCCAGGCAATTGACAGCATAACGGCGATGGCTGTTAGTGCCGTCAGCAGCAGCGGTAGTTCAGCAATCAATTGTGCAAAGTTAAACATACATATCTCCTAAGGCTGACCGGTAACGGCAAGTGCACTGTCAGGCTGTAACAGTGTCCCCGTCATGCCACTGACATCCAGCACGGGCTGTGGATAAACGCCAAGGCCAACCAGCAAGGCAACTAACAGCAGCAAAATACCAAATTCACGCAGATTTAAACCGCGTAGTGGGGTATTTACTTTACCTTGTCCAAAACAAGCACGTTGTAGCATCACCAAGGAATAGACGGATGCCAGCACCAAACCAATGGTCGCTACAATGACAATCGTTGGTACAGATGGAAAACTGCCTAACAAGATCATGAATTCACCGACAAAATTACCGGTGCCCGGTAAGCCCAGTGATGCGACAGAGAAAAACAACATGATGCCAGGTAGATAGCGCAGACGATGCCATAAGCCACCCATTTCACGTAGATCACGGGTGTGCAGGCGTTCGTACAATTGTCCGCACATGATGAATAAGCCTGCTGCGGATAAACCATGTGCCACCATTTGCACCACCGCACCCTGAATGGCGGTTGCAGTGCCGGCATACAGCGCGATAACCACAAATCCCATATGCGAGACGCTGGTGTAAGCGACCAGGCGTTTGATATCTGTTTGGCTGAATGCCAAGACGGCGCCATAAATGATACCAATTAAACCCAGTGTCATCGCAATTGGGGCAAAATCAGCTGAGGCATGCGGGAATAGCGGAATACCAAAACGTAACAACCCGTAGGCTGCGGTTTTCAGCAAGATCCCGGCTAAGTCAACCGAACCGGCTGTTGGCGCCTGACTGTGTGCGTCGGGTAACCAGCCGTGCAGTGGCACCAGTGGCATCTTCACCGCAAAGGCAATGAAGAAACCTAACATCAGCATAAATTCCACTTCCGGCGCCATGCGGGTGTTCAGCAGTTGCGTGTAGTCGAAAGAGAACACGCCAGTTGCCCGATAGTGGATAAAGACTAATGCCAGAATAGAGAGCAGCATCAGCAAGCCACTGGCCTGGGTGTAGAGGAAAAATTTAGTTGCCGCGTAAATACGGGTACGACCATCAGAACCACTGTGTCCCCACAGCGCGATCAGGAAGTACATCGGTACCAGCATCATTTCCCAGAAGAAGAAAAACAGGAACAGATCCAGAGACAAGAACACACCAATCACACCACCTAAGATCCACAACAGGTTCAGGTGGAAGAAACCGACACGATCCTGAATTTCATTCCAGGAGCAGACGACCGCCAAAATACCCAGCAAACCGGTCAGTGACACCATCAGTAGGGAAATCCCATCCATAGCTAAATGAACGGAAATACCGAAGCGGGGGATCCACGGCAGTTGGTAATCGAGCGTCCAGTTGCCTTGGCCGGGCAGCACTAATGAAAAATCATGCGATTGCCACAAACTGAGTGATAACAGCAGTTGCAGTGACATGGTCACCAGCGCAATCCAGCGTGGAATGTTGGTTCCTTTGTGGGTGAATTCAACTAACCAGCAGAGGAAGCCACCAATAAACGGTAACAATATTAACCAGAGTAAACTCACGACAGGCCTCCTAGTACACCAACAACAAAGTCAACACGACCAGCGCACCCAGACTCATGCTGGCGGCATACCAGCGCAGATTTCCGGTTACCATTTGCACACTCAGACGATTCAGTGCACCAACAACCAGAGCACAAAGCGCTATCATTCGGTCTAACGGATCACGTTGTAATAGTTGTGCAATTGCCTGATATGGCATGACAAACAAGTGATGATAAAGCCAGTCAAAACCCCAGGCATTGAACCACAATGTGCTCAGCGGTTTGCCGATAGGCGAATTAGCCAATTGACTCACCAGTTTACGTTCACCCAGGAACAAGAATGCCGACAGTGCAATACCCGCGATGGCGATCGTTGCTGAGAGCAATTCAATCAGTAATTTCCCATCATGGCTTTCATTGACTGCTGGGAACACACTGGCCAGCGGTGGCGTGATCAATGCGCCGACAAAGGTAGACAGCAGCATTAATACCAGCAGCGGCAAATGGTGGCTGAGGCCATGCCCCGGATGTGCCTGCAGCTTACTTTCACCGTGGAACACGATAAAAATCAGACGGAAGGTATACAGCGAAGTCAGAAATGCCCCCACCAAACCAGACAATAACAGACCGGAATAACCACCCTGATAAGCAGCAAACAAGATTTCGTCTTTACTGAAGAAACCAGCGGTGACGAAGGGCAGGGCAGCCAGTGCCGAGCCACCAATCAAAAACGCGGCATACACCAGCGGAATAGATTTACGTAACCCACCCATTTTGAAAATGTTCTGCTCATGATGGCAGGCAATAATTACTGAGCCGGCCGAAAGGAACAGCAACGCTTTAAAAAACGCATGTGTCATCAGGTGGAATATTGCACCACCCCAGGCACCCACGCCCAACGCGAGGAACATGTAGCCGATCTGACTCATGGTGGAGTAAGCCAGAATACGCTTGATGTCAGTCTGCACCAGAGCGGCGAAACCAGACAGTATCAACGTGATTGCACCAACAATGCCGACCAGATGTAAAACATCTGGTGCCAGTAGGAACAAACCATGTGTACGCGCAATCAGATAGACACCCGCTGTCACCATGGTCGCTGCGTGGATCAGTGCAGAAACTGGCGTTGGGCCCGCCATTGCATCGGCCAACCAGGTTTGTAATGGTAACTGGGCTGATTTACCGACAGCACCACCCAGCAACATCAGTGTGGCAAATTCCAGGATCGGATCACCGGAAGCAAATTTTTGTGGTGCCAGCGCTAATACATCTGCGATGTTTAAGGTGCCAAATTCACGGTAAAGCACAAACAAACCAATCGCGAGGAACACGTCACCGACACGGGTAACGATAAACGCTTTCATGGCCGCGGCAATGTTATTGCGATCTTTATAATAAAAACCGATCAGCAAGTAACTGCACAGACCTACACCTTCCCAACCGAGATAGACAAACATCAGGTTATCGGCCAGCACCAAAAACAGCATGCTGGTGATGAACAGATTGGTGTAAGCAAAGAAGCGTGAGTAACCCTCTTCACCGCGCATATACCACGAAGCAAACAGGTGGATCAGGAAACCAACACCGGTTACCACACCCAACATGGTCAGTGACAGACCATCGAGATGCAGCACTAAACCTACTTTCAGGGTTGCGGTGTTGATCCATTGCCACAGTGTTTGATTGTAAATTGCGCCTGCGGTGGCTTGTTGCAGGAATTGCATGCCGACAACGAGGGTGGTCAGTGCTGAAAGCCCGACACTACCGACACCTACCAACGCTGCGCGATTTTCACTCAGGCGACCTGCAGAAAATGCGAGGATCAGAAAACCGACAAACGGGAACAGACAAGTCAGGAATAACAGATTCATCCGCGCATCTCCTTAACCGCATCGACATTCAGCGTGTGGTGACGACGGTACATTCTCATCAACAGCGCCAGACCAATACTGGCTTCGGCGGCCGCAAGGCTGATGACCAGAATGTACATGATTTGTCCGTCTACCTGACCGTAACGACTACCCGCGACCACAAAGGCCACCGCAGAGGCGTTCATCAATACTTCGATACTCATCAGAATAAACAGCAGATTGCGACGGAGTAACAAACCGCATAAACCGAGCGAAAACAGGATGGCTGCGACAATCAGCCCATGCTCAAAGGGAATGCCATTCATGCGTCATCCTCCTCGTTACGGGTGGAGATAATGTCACCACGGCGGGTTTCACGACCTAAGTGATAAGCGGCAACCAGACCTGCCAGCAGTAACAAAGAGGCCAGTTCTACTGCCAGTACATACGGGCCGTATAAACTAATACCGACCTGTTTGGCGGTAATCGGTTCACCGAGAATGGTGCCTTCGATACCGTGTAATGCCAGATAAAATACCGCCATCTGGCCAGCACTTAACAGCAGCGGACCAACCCAAGTCATGGGTTTCATCCATTGCCGCTCTTGTTCTTGCGCGGTGCCTAAGTTCAGCATCATCACCACGAAGACAAACAGTACCATGATGGCACCGGCATAAACGATGATTTGCATAGCACCAACAAAACTGGCACCGAGGCTGAAGAAAATCATGCCGACCGCAATCAGCGACACGATCAGATATAACAGGGCATGCATCGGATTGGTTCCGGTGATGACCCCGAGGGTAGCCAATATGGCGACTACCGACGATCCATAAAACGCGAGTTCCATATCAAGCGGCTCCTTAAGGCAGAATGCTCTTCACATCAATCGGTGCAGCTTCTTTCTGAGCACTGCCTTTCGGCTTGCCATCAATTGCCATACCACTGACACGATAGAAGTTATAATCCGGATATTTACCGGGGCCGCTGATCAACAAATCTTCTTTTTCATACACCATATCCTGACGACGGAATTCGCCCATTTCAAAATCAGGGGTAAGCTGAATCGCCGTAGTTGGGCACGCTTCTTCACAGAGGCCACAAAAGATGCAGCGCGAGAAATTGATACGGAAAAACTCCGGATACCAACGTCCATCAACTCGTTCGGCTTTCTGTAATGAAATACAACTGACCGGGCAGGCAACCGCACACAAGTTACAGGCCACACAACGTTCATCCCCATCCGGATCGCGGGTTAGCACGATACGGCCACGATATCTTGGTGCTAAAGGTACCTTTTCCTCGGGATAACAGAGCGTGTCACGCGGGCGGAAGGCATGTGAGAACACCATTGCCAGACTGCGTAGCTGAGTTCCGACACCATTTACTATATGTTTTATTTTCACGGTCTTTTCCTCACTGCGCCAACAACACCATGGCACCTGTTACCAACAGATTGAGCAGTGTCAGAGGCAGGCAAACTTTCCAGCCAAATGACATCACCTGATCATAACGAGGGCGTGGTAACGATGCTCTCAACAAAATAAATAACATCATGAAAAAGCCGGTTTTCAGGGCAAACCAGACGACAGGTGGTAACCATGGGCCATGCCAACCGCCGAAAAACAGCGTTACCAGCAGGGCGGAAATCAGCACAATACCGATATATTCGCCAACGAAGAATAAACCCCATTTCATGCCGGCATATTCGATGTGATAACCATCAGCCAATTCTTGCTCCGCTTCCGGTTGGTCAAATGGATGGCGATGCGTTACCGCTACACCCGCAAAAGCGAAGGTCACAAAACCAAAGAATTGCGGAATAATGTTCCAGACATGACTCTGTGCTTCTACGATATCGCGCATGTTAAACGAACCGGTTTGCGCGACGATCCCCATCAGCGACAGCCCCAGAAACACTTCATAACTCAGTGTTTGTGCTGAGGCACGCAGACTACCGAGCAGCGAGTATTTGTTATTACTCGACCAACCAGCAAACAGCACCGCATACACAGCCAGACCTGCCATGCAAAAGAAAAACAAGATCCCGATATTGAGATCTGCAACACCCCAAGTCGGTGTGACCGGCACAATCGCAAAGGCGATCAGGAATGAACAGAACGCAATCATCGGCGCCAGAACAAAGATCAAACGGTCTGCAAATGGCGGGATCCAATCCTCTTTGAAGAACATTTTGATCATGTCGGCAACGAGCTGGAATATACCAAACGGGCCAACCCGGTTCGGGCCATAACGATCTTGCCAAAGGCCAAGTAAGCGGCGTTCGATAAAACTCATAAATGAGCCTAAACCGACCACCACCAGCAGCACTATCAGGGCTTTTCCAACTGCGATAAGCAGATCGAGAAACTCTGCAGATATTGTCATGTTCTGACCTCCTGCAATGATTCAATCGTTGTTGCCAGCATGGCTGGAGTGAATGGTGCGATACCCAGTGGCAGACCCACCAAACCATCGGCTAAATGGTGACTGACTTTTAGTGGCAGCTCAAAATGCTGGTTATCCCAGACGAAACTGACCTGACAGCCATCTTTTAATTGCAGACGGGCTGCATCATCTTCGCTGAGATATAACGTTGGTGCAGACATACGTTGCTGAATAACATCAGAACGTTGCGTCAGTTCATCACTACCGAATAATTGCCAGTAAGCAACGGCCAGTGGTGCACTGCTAGGAACGTAAGCAGCGGGAATATCAGTACAATACGGTGTGGCCGCAGACAGCCCACTGTCAAACAGATGGGTACCCGGATCACCAGCACGTAAGTGACCACCGACTTCATCCTGGAATTTATTCCATGCAGACGGTGAGTTCCAACCCGGCGCCCATGCAAAAGGCACTTGCTGGAAGGCTTCACGACTCCCGCTGTAACCTTCCATCGAGAAGGTAAATGCGGAATCACTGTCTTGCGTTGCTTGGGGTTCACTGACATCGATATCTGCGCGCATAGAGGTTCGGCCACTATAACGGTGTGGTGAGCGAGCGAGTTTTAACCCTTTGATGCGGAATTTTGCATTCGGAGCCGCATCAACCATGGCGCGCAGGGTTGGAACAGCTTCCACACAACGGTTAATGAGTTCATCCATGACACCCCAATCCATCCGACGATGCACCAACAGGCTATTCAGCGCATGTAACCAGTGCCAGCTCTCTTTGACGGAACGGGTATTATCGTAATATGCCGGATCAAATACCTGGAAGAAGCGTTGCGCACGGCCTTCATTATTGATTAATGTGCCATCAGCTTCTGCAAACGTGCCGGCGGGCAGCACCCAATCCGCAGCAGCTACCAGTTCGGTTTGCTGGTGGTCGAGTACGATCAGTTGTTGCACTTTTTTCAACGCGGCTTTAACGCGGGAAGCTGGCGCGCGACGTAACAGGTCATTTTCCATCACAATCAGTGTATCGATATGGCCTTCTTCCACCGCAGTCAGCATTTGCTCTAATGTTTTGCCGCCTAACAGGGCGCTACCTACACTGTTAGCTTCAGCTGCCACCAGCGACAAACTAACATCTGGGTTTTTCTGGCGTAATGCACTGACAATATTAGCTGCGGCATCCAGCAAGGCTGGTGTTTCGCTGGTGGTACCGCTGATAATTAATGGATGTTTTGCTTTCGACAAACCATCGGCAATCTGGCGGGCAACTGACATCAATGTGTCATCCGCATCCGGTACAGCGGGCGCTTTGCTATCCAGTAAATGTGCGACGGCAAAACCGAGCCGAGCCTGATCAACATATGCCGCGTGGTAATGCACACAAGCCACATCATCCAGACGCGTGCTGTCTAAGCTGGTCAGATAGAGTGGGAAACGATCATTCTGGCCGATATTCTGGATGGCTGCGATCTGCCAGACATCCACTTTTAACTCGGTTGCTTTCTGGCGTGCTTTACCTTTCACCGCCTGACGAACGGCCAATGCCATGCGCGCTGCGGTTTGGGTCAAATCTTCGCCTAACACAAAAATTGCATCACAGGTTTCAATTTCACGCAGCGTAGGCGTATTCACGCCGCTATGGCGCAGTAACTCGGTCATTTTTTGCAGACATTGCCATTCTTTCTCGGCGACACCGCTGGAGTAATGTTCTTCACCGACCAGTTCACGTAAGGCGAAGTTACTTTCGATACTGGCGCGCGGTGAGCCTATGCCGGCGATACGTTTGGTACGACGTAATGCATCAGCTACTTTCTCAGCGGCTTCCGTGGTGCTGAGTTCAAATAACTGATTTTCATGACGATGATAGGCTTTGTATGGGCGGTCCGGCAGATTGACGTAACCATAACCAAAGCGACCACGGTCACACAGGAAGTAGTGGTTAATGCCGCCGTGATAGCGATTTTCGATACGACGCAGTTCACCATAACGCTCGCCGGGGCTGATGTTGCAACCTAAACTACAACCGTGGCAGATGCTTGGTGCGTACTGCATATCCCACTTACGGTTAAAGTGGGCTGATTGGGTTTTGTCGGTGAATACACCGGTTGGGCAAATATCGACTAAGTTGCCGGAAAATTCGCTTTCCAGCGTGCCAGATTCTACGCGGCCAAAATAGACATTGTCGTGTGCACCATAGACACCCAGATCGGGGCCATCGGCATAATCTTTGTAATAACGCACACAGCGGTAACAGGCGATACAACGGTTCATTTCATGCGAAATAAACGGGCCGAGATCCTGATTTTCATGTGTGCGTTTGGTGAAACGGTAACGACGGGTGTTGTGTCCGGTCATGACCGTCATATCTTGTAAATGACAGGCGCCGCCTTCTTCACACACCGGGCAGTCGTGCGGATGATTCATCATCATCCATTCATTGACGCTCTTACGAAATTCGACCGCTTCTTCGTCTTCAATCGAGATATAGGTGCCATCAGTGGCCGGTGCCATACATGACATCACCAGACGCCCGCGTTTGTCATCGGGGCCGGAATATTGTTTTACTGCGCATTGTCGGCAAGCACCCACGCTACCCAACGCTGGGTGCCAGCAGAAATACGGTACGTCTAACCCCAGAGACAGACATGCCTCGAGCAGGTTATCGGAACCGTTTACTTCATATTCTTTGCCGTCTACATGAATTGTGGCCATAGCAACATTACTTCCTTTTCTGTACGTCCGGCGAGTCACTCACCGGACAGGCAATCACCAGCGTTGGTTCAGCAAATTTGGCTGTATTCCGGTTGGGATCGGCGTTGCCAACATAGGTTCGGTGGTGATACCCGCTTCAAATTCAGATCTGAAATATTTGATCGCACTTTGCAGTGGTTCGACGGCGCCAGGTGCATGAGCACAAAAGGTTTTCCCCGGGCCCAGTTGGCGACACAGCTGTTCCAGCGTTTCAATGTCGCCGCGCTGACCTTCGCCTTTCTCCAACGCCTGCAGAATCTTCACACTCCATGGCAATCCTTCACGGCACGGTGTACACCAACCGCAAGATTCACGTGCAAAGAATTTTTCCAGATTCAGTGTCAGTGACACCATGTTGATTTCGTTATCAACGGCCATGGCCAGTGCAGTGCCCAGACGGCTGCCAGCTTTACCAATTGAGTCAAAATCCATCGGCAGATCAAGATGTTGTTCGGTCAGAAAGTCGGTACCAGCGCCACCGGGCTGCCAAGCCTTTAAGGTCAAGCCATCCCGCATTCCACCGGCGTAATCTTCCAGAACTTCACGGGCAGTTGTACCAAACGGTAGTTCCCATAACCCCGGATTTTTTACCCGACCGGAGAAACCCATCAGTTTGGTGCCAGTGTCATTACTTTTACCAGCAGAAATGCCGCGATACCAATCCACTCCGTTTTGCATGATGGACGGAATGTTGTTCAGCGTTTCCACGTTATTTACGCAAGTTGGTTTACCCCAGGCACCCGCCAGCGCTGGGAATGGGGGTTTGGCGCGAGGGTTGGCACGACGACCTTCCAGCGAATTAATCAATGCAGTTTCTTCACCGCAGATATAACGCCCGGCACCGGTGTGCACAAACAACTCAAAATTAAAGCCTGTGCCCAGAATGTTTTTACCCAGAAAACCCGCTTTGGTAGCTTCAGCAATGGCCTGACGCAGACGCTGTGCCGCTTCGATGTATTCACCGCGCAGGAAGATATAACCACGGTAGGCTTTCAGCGCATAAGCACCAATCAGCATGCCTTCGATCAGTTGATGGGGCAGCTGTTCCATCAACAGACGATCTTTGTAAGTACCAGGCTCCATTTCGTCGGCATTACAAAGAATGTATTTCTTGTCGAATTGCGGGTCCATGGGCACGAGGCTCCACTTCACCCCTGTCGGAAAGCCGGCACCACCACGACCACGTAAGCCGGCGGCTTTAACTTGGTCGGTTACGGCCGTCGGTACCATGGCCAGCGCTTTTTCCGCACCGACATAACCTTGTTTGGCGCGATATTCATCAAACCAGACCGGCTGCTGATCGACACGCAACCGCCAGGTGAGGGGATGAGTTTCAGCAGTTCGGATCATGGATATTGCTCCAGCAGTTCGTCCAGTTTATCCACGCTCAGATGACTGTGAGTATCATCATCAATCATCATGCTGGGCCCTTTGTCGCAGTTGCCAAGGCAACAGACAGGTAGCAAGGTAAAACGTTTGTCAGCCGTGGTTTGACCCGGCTTGATACTGAGTTTTTCTTCCAGCGCTTGTTGAATGGTCTGATAACCATTGATAAAGCAAACTACGCTGTCGCAATAACGAATGACATGTCGCCCAACCGGACGACGGAAGATTTGGCTGTAAAATGTAGCGACACCTTCCACATCGGATGCCGGAATACCCAATACATCGGCAATCGCATAGATCGCACCATCAGGTACCCAACCACGTTCCTTTTGCACCAGTTTCAGTGCTTCGATAGTGGCAGCACGCGGATCTTCATAGTGATGCATCTCGTGCTGGATCGCCGCTAGTTCTGACGCTGATAGCGAAAACGGTTCATTTTGACATTGGCATTGATGACTCATAATTAGCGATCCACATCTGACATAACGAAATCGATACTACCCAGATACACAATCAGATCTGACACCAGTTGTCCGCGGATCACCGAAGGGATCTGCTGTAAATGCGGGAAACTTGGTGTCCGGATCCGCGTGCGGTAGCTCATGGTGCTGCCATCACTGGTCAGGTAATAACTGTTGGCACCCTTAGTGGCTTCAATCATCTGGAATGATTCCTGCGCTGGCATAATCGGCCCCCAGGAAACTTGCAGGAAGTGATTGATCAGGGTTTCAATATCCTGCAACGTGCGTTCTTTTGGCGGCGGTGTTGTCAACGGATGATTGGCTTTGAAAGGCCCAGCTGGCATGTTGTGCATACACTGCTCAATGATACGCATGCTCTGGCGGATCTCTTCGACACGCACCATGGCACGATCATACGCATCCCCGTTTTGACCTACAGGCACGTCAAAATCAAAGTTTTCATAACCGGAATAAGGGCGCCATTTACGTAAGTCGAAATTCAGACCAGTTGCGCGAAGCCCGGCACCGGTCACCCCCCAACTGAGAGCTTGCTGTGTATTGTAGGCAGCAACACCTATGGCACGCCCCATCAATACACTGTTCTTTAAGGCTGCTTTTACGTATTCATTCAGGCGATTTGGCAGCCAGTCGAGCAGGTTTTCTTTAACCAGACGTTGCCAACCTTCTGGCAGATCGTGTGCGACCCCACCGATACGGAACCAGGACGGGTGCATACGTGCACCAGTTACGGCTTCGATGATGTTGTAAATTTTCTGCCGGTCGGTGAAGGCATAAAACACCGGTGTCATCGCGCCGACGTCTTGAATATAGGTACCCAAAAACAGCAGATGGCTGTTAATGCGGAACAACTCAGACATCATGATGCGGATGTATTTCACTCGTTCTGGCACTTCGATGCCGGCCAGTTTTTCCACTGACAGCACATAAGGCAGGTTGTTCATGACACCGCCGAGGTATTCCACCCGATCGGTGTAAGGAATGTAGCTATGCCAAGATTGGCGTTCGCCCATTTTTTCTGCGCCACGATGGTGATAACCAATATCTGGTACACAATCGAGGATCTCTTCGCCGTCTAACTGCAGCACTAAGCGGAACGCACCGTGCGCAGACGGGTGGTTCGGGCCTAAGTTCAGAAACATGTAATCTTCGCTGCTGGTGCCGCGTTTCATGCCCCATTCTTCAGGCTTAAATAACAACTGTTCTTGTGCTTCATCCTGACGCATTTCATCCAGCATGAACGGTTCAAACTCAGTCGCGCGGGCAGGATATTCCTTACGCAGCGGATGCCCTTTCCAGTTTTTCGGCATCAGAATACGCGTCAGATGAGGGTGTCCGTCAAAATGCACGCCGAACATGTCCCAAACTTCCCGTTCATACCAGTTGGCATTCGGGAATTCACCAATGATGGATGGCATCTTCAGATCTGCTTCCATCAGCGGTATTTTCAAAATCACATCGCTATTTCGTTCTATCGACAGAAGATGATAGAACATGGTGAATTCAGAGGCTGGCAGCCCATGACGATGCGTACGCAAACGCTCATCAGTGGCATGCAAGTCATACAACATCACGAATGGTTTGGGCGCATGGCGGAGATAACGAATCGCGTTTAGCAATGTTTCACGTTTGATCCAAACCACCGGAATGCCCATCCGGGTATTTTGCACATGCAAAATATCATGCGGAAACCGGTGCAATAGCTCTTGCACGACAGGCGCATCTTGCAGATCGCGCGTTTGCCATAACTGCATTTCTGGATTGGTCGGAAATTGTTGTGTCAGCTTGATCATGATGTGGCCCTTACAACTTATCCGGAGTTGGCAAATTCGTCACCGCGATACGTTCTTCGCGCATGCGCTCTTTTTCACAAGGCATTTGTGCTCGGTAAACGCCTTGGTCGCCAACAACCCATGACAGCGGACGACGTTCTTCACCAATGGATTTTTGCAGCAACTGTAACGCCTGCAGGAATGCTTCCGGACGCGGCGGACAGCCGGGAATGTATACATCGACCGGCAGGAATTTATCGACCCCTTGCACGACCGAATAAATGTCATACATGCCGCCGGAATTGGCACAAGCGCCCATACTGATCACCCATTTGGGTTCCAGTAACTGCTCGTATAAACGTTGGATAACCGGTGCCATTTTGATGAATGGGGTGCCGGCAATAACCATAAAATCGGCCTGACGGGGTGAGGCACGAATAACTTCTGCGCCAAAACGAGCCACATCGTGTACAGCGGTAAACGCGGTTGTCATTTCGACATAACAACAGGAAATACCAAAGTTATAAGGCCAGAGAGAATTCTTCCGGCCCCAGTTCACTGTTGAATTCAGCACGTTTTCCAATTTGCCGAGCAAAATGCCGCGGCCAACTTCCTGCAAGGGATCATCCACCGTCTGTTTCTTTTCAGCCGGATAACGCTCGATCGGTGCATTCGGATCGATTCTGGTCAGGGTGTACTTCATGACAAGCCTCGCAGTTACTTGGATTGGTCAGTATTGTTAGATGGTGTTGGCTGGCGTTGTGGAGCCCAGTCGAGCGCGCCAATGCGCCACAAATAGACCAGTCCAACCAGCAACAGCACGATAAAGGTGGCTGCTTCAATGAAGCCAACCCAACCACTTTCGCGTACTGAAACGGACCATGCGAACAGGAAAAGCGCTTCTACATCGAAGATCACGAAGAACATCGCGATCAGATAAAACTTTGCAGAAAAACGCAGACGAGCAGTGCCGACGGAATCGACACCGGATTCAAAAGGAGTATTTTTGCTGCGCCCCTGAGCTTTCCCGCCCAGAAACGCGGCCAGACCAATCATGATGCTGCACAGGCCTATTGCAGCTAAAACATAAAATAAAAACGAGCCGTTATGAGCCAAACCAGCCATATGCCACCTCTGTTAACAACCACTCTGTAGCTTTAATTATCTGTAATGATGTGTAGTGAGAAGACGACCTGTCGCAGAATTTACAACATGAAAGAGTCGGGCAGCCGGGTCATCATGATAATGGCGGGGTCGCTGGCTCTGCACATCTTGGATCTGAAGGCAGGTGCTGTTATCCACACGAGTTCCATTTCAGCCTAGTTAATCACAACAATACTAGCCAGACAGAATGTCAAAATCGTGAAGAAAAACAATTAAGCCTTATGCAGCATACACTTATTCTATTCCCTATGTTAAGGGAGTGTTTTACAAAGGTGTATTTCAAAGCGTGGTTTGTGTGACCTTGGACAACAAATTTGTAACAACTAGCCAGAGGTAATCCTCAAATAAATCGCATCAGCAAAATAAGTGGTTACGTTTACATCTAGTCATTATAAGCACTTAGCTGTTTGCTAATTTTTCTATGGAAGTCATTTGAGAATCTATTGCGAATTATATTCTATTGTAACGCAATGTAACTGGGCTTCTGGCACTGATAAATTCACTAAATTATAACAATTCACACCAGCAAATCTGAAATGTGTAAGCGCTTTCATTGTTTTGCGGATGACAATCGCCATCCTTGAGTCTGGATAGCGGCTCATATGCTCAAAAGTGTTACCTAATTCCCGAAATTGAAGAAAGTTGATGTAAACGATTTCATATTGCTGGGAAGATCACAAAAGACTAACAAGAAACTGAGTAATGTTATTGGCGAACACACTCGATGACAAAATTGTTGTTGGGTATTTCCGTAAAAGTGCTTTGCAGCAAAAAAATAAAGACTGGAGAAAAACCGAATGAATAAGCCCGAATTCAGATAATAAGTGCGACAGTCATGGATTGGCGTAGAGGGGAAGCCAGCTGCTGAAGGTGGTATGCTCTTCTCGCCAAAGAAATAAGCAGAATTACCATGAACTATCAGCAACTGAC
>JAYSBB010000032.1:0-25654 GCA_041915645.1 Tolumonas sp. | reverse complement strand
CAGAGAAACAAGCTAAAAAGAGCCGGCTGGAATGACGACTATCGGGCTCAGTTATTCTTTGGTTAAAAGATCAACAAAGTGTGCTCCCGCCCTGGTTTCTTTACTGGCACTGTCATTACCGACCCGGGCATCGATGATGTCCACGCAGGAAACCATTCCGGTTCATCAACTGAGTGAGCGTGCGCATGTCATGCAATTCCTGGCCAGAGCGGATGTTGCAAAACAGATCGCTGCGCAGGGTGTGGATGTGGCACTGGTACAACAACGTGTTGCTGCGATGAGTGATGATGAAATCACCCAGTTATCCGGCAAGATCGATAAATTACCGGCTGCCGGCTCAGATGTTTTAGGGGCCGTGTTATTTGTGTTTATCGTGTTACTGGTGACAGATATTTTAGGCTTAACGAAAGTCTTTCCATTCACCCGTTCAGTGCGTTAATACATGCATTTTCTAACGAAAGCCCACCTGTTACTGGTGGGCTGTTTATGGTTAGTCGGGTGTGCCAACCATTTCCCCGAACCCCGTTCGCCCGCTATTACCTCATCGAGCAAACAACTCGCCGTACCATTTATTGTGCAGGATGATGCGTATTGTGGCCCCTCGGCATTAGCTATGGTATTGGCACAGCAAAATAAAACGGTGCCAGTTTCATTGTTAGCGCAAGAGATGCTATTACCTGCGCGTGGTGGTGCTTTACAGGCTGAGCTGAAAGCCAGTGTCCGGCGGCAGGGTTATCTAGCGTATGAAACCGACCCTACATTGCTGGCGTTGTTGACCGAAGTGAATGCCGGTCGTCCGGTGATTGTGTTATTGAATCTGTCATTTAACTGGTACCCCAAATGGCATTATGCTGTCGTGACCGGTTATGACCTGTCACGGCAGGAAATTATTGTGCATTCTGGGGCGCAGGCCAATCAGCACTGGTCGCTGACGCAATTTGATAACCTCTGGCAACGTAGCCATCGATGGGGCTTGCTGGTTTTAGCGCCATCCGTGTTGCCGCCACCATCAATGCAAGAAACTCGTTATCTGCAAAGTATTGTTGATCTGGAAAAAACTGCAGGTTTGGCCCAAGCCCAGTTAGCCTATCTGGCGACTTTGCAACGTTGGCCGAGCAATTTGACGGCCTTGATTGGTCTGGGCAATGCCGCGTATCAACAACATGATCTGACTCTGGCGCAGCACTGGTTTCAGCTTGCCAGCAGTTATCATCCGAACTCCGCCGTTGCAGCCAATAATTATGCGCAAACACTGTTAGATAATGGTGATCCAGCCAATGCATTTGTTTGGGCGCAAAAAGCGGTGTTAGCTGATGGTGGAGCACCGGCGCGCGACACCTTGCAGCAGGTTTTACGCGCATTACACGCGGAATAATGGCGTCAGTTATGTCATCTGGCGCTGAAGCAGGTAAAATTGACGGATCATTTTGCTGAGAACCCATCATGACTGCTCCTCGTATTTTGAAGAGTGCCGGACAAGTTTGTTGTTTTGACCCATTACTGGCTCCTGATTTCACCCCCGATTATTTTTCGGCGGATTACTGGCAACAACAAAATGCCATTACCGGGCAGTCGCATGGTCGAGGCATCACCTGGTTTTTACAACATGAGTCGGCGCATTGGGTTTTACGCCACTATTGGCGTGGTGGGCTGATTGGTCGTTATATTCCCGATCAGTTTTGTTATACCGGTCTGCGTTGTACACGCTCATTTGCCGAATTCACATTGTTACAAAAACTGGTCGAAGATGAATTACCGGTGCCACGACCGGTTGCTGCACGTATTGTGCGTAGCGGTTGGCACTATCAGGCCGACATTTTGATTGAACGGATCCCCAATGCGGAAGATCTGGTGCAATTACTGAAACAAGGGCCTTTACCGCGTGAAACATGGCAACAAATTGGGCAGGTATTGGCACAGTTTCATCAGGCGGGTGTCTATCATTCTGATCTGAATGCCCACAATATCTTGCGGGATAACGATGGCAAGATCTGGTTGATTGATTTTGATAAAGGCGCCATCCGTCATCCAGGGCGCTGGCAAGCGAAAAATCTGGCGCGCCTGTTACGTTCACTGCAAAAAGAATCGGCGTTACATCCGTTGTTTCACTGGCAGATGGATGACTGGCAGCATCTGCTGGTGGCCTATCAGGCTTACCGTTGAGGTAATGTCGCTAATACGGTATCAATTGCCGTCAAACTCTTTTCTAATGCCCCCTGATTGGCAGCAACCACGTCAAATGCTGCCATTCCCATGGTATGTCGCTGTTCTGATGAGCCGAGTAATTGCAGCACATGCATTGCCAATTCGGTTTCATCATGAATCACCTGACAGGCCTTTTTGTCGACCAGTTGTCTGGTGATATCACTGAAATTAAAGAAATGTGGGCCAATTAACGTGGGTTTGGCCAGGGCGGCTGGTTCCAGCAGATTATGGCCGCCAACGGGCACTAAGCTTCCCCCCATGAAGGCAATATCGGCGATCTGAAAGAAATACGCCATTTCGCCCATGCTATCACCCAGCAGAACCGATTCTTGTGCCGTGACTAAACGTTGTTCGCTGCGACGGCAGATGGCACATCCTTGCTCCAGACATAATTTAGCCACATCAGTAAATCGTTGTGGATGACGAGGAACCAGAATTAACAACGCTTCGGGTAGCTGCTTACAGATTTCCTGATGTGCCCGCAGAATCGCTTCGTCTTCCCCTTTATGGGTGCTGGCGGCGATCCAAACTGGGCGGTTGCCTAAACTCTGGCGATATTGCTCACCTAACTCGATCTGTTTTTGATCCAATTGAATGTCAAATTTAATCGACCCCGTCACTACGATCTGTTGTGGTGTGACACCCAGCCGCTTGAATCGCGCGGCATCGTCGCGGTGTTGGCACAACAAAAGAGTGAGCGATTGGCTCATTTGCCGGAAGAAGTGACGGATACGTTGATAACGCTGACAAGATTTCTCCGACAGCCGGGCATTCAAGATCACCACGGGTATGTTTTGCTTACCGCATTGTGCCAGCAGGTTTGGCCACAACTCGGTTTCCATGATCAGTAAAGCTTGTGGTTGGATCTGTTTGATAAAGCGTTTTACTGCACCGGAATAATCCAGCGGTGCATAGCGATGCTCCACTAAATCACCTAAACGTGCCGCTTGATCGGCCCCGGTGCGGGTGGTGGTAGTTAACACAATCGATAATTTCGGATGCCGTTGTTTGAGCGCTTTAATCAGCGGAGTAACGGCAATGGTTTCCCCAACACTGACGGCGTGGATCCAGATTGGTGCCTGATTATTGGGTGGGGTGACCCAGCCCAGATGTTCTTTCCAACGCGGACCAAAACCGGGTTTTCCATGACGAGGACGATAGAGCAGAAATAGAACCACCGGTGACAGCAGATAGATAAGCAAAGTATAAAATAAACGCATACATAGCGACCGGTAGGGATAAGGAGCGACAGTATCAGAAAAACCGATCATACTGGCAAGCGACGTTTGCTGGTGCAGTTGTTGTCTTATTGCGCCATTTTGAGGCAACGTAGCGAAAAAGAGCGTGATTGCCAAAAATATAGTCTGCTACGCAGACGGATATGTTGTTTTTAATTTTGGTGATTAAAACTGCATTATTTTAAATATGCAGCCATATAAACTGCTTTAGTTTGATATTTATACTTCTGGCTCTATTTTTGCTAGAAATGTCGGTGATCTGTGTTGTTATTATGCTGTCTGGTCATGGGATATTTTTCACTCCCACTCTTGTCTTTCGCCATACGGCAGTGATAGAAAGCGTTTAAAACTATTATAGTTGTAAAATGAAAGGCCCAAATGGACTTGAAGTCCGATAATCGAGGGAATCCGCATGAAGAAAATGTCTAAACTGATCGTAGCTGCAGCCGTTTCTACGGCGCTGTTCGGCACTGGTTCTGCAATGGCTGAAGATACGATTAAAGTTGGTATTGCTGGTCCTGTGACTGGCCCTGTTGCGCAATATGGCGACATGGAGTTTACCGGTGGTTTGATGGCTGTTGAGCAGATCAATGCTGCTGGTGGCATCAAAGGTAAAAAGCTGGAAGCGATCAAATATGATGACGCGTGTGATCCAAAACAAGCGGTCGCAGTAGCGAACAAAGTCGTGAATGATGGCGTTAAATTCGTTATCGGTCACCTGTGCTCTGACAGCACCCTGCCATCATCTGACGTGTACGAAGATGAAGGTATTCTGATGATCACCCCAGCTGCAACTGCGCCAAAAATCACTGAACGTGGTTACAATCTGGTGC
The DNA here is from genome assembly GCA_041915645.1 of Tolumonas sp. Taxonomy (GTDB): domain Bacteria; phylum Pseudomonadota; class Gammaproteobacteria; order Enterobacterales; family Aeromonadaceae; genus Tolumonas. The sequence goes on along the minus strand of JAYSBB010000032.1, from coordinate 21,378 downwards.
TGCGTACAACTGGTCTGGATAGCGATCAAGGTCCAACCGCTGCTAACTACATCACTTCTGTGATCAAGCCAAAAACTATCGCGGTTATCCACGATAAGAAACAATACGGTGAAGGCATTGCAACTTCAGTGCATGAAACGCTGAAAAAAAACGGCGCTAACGTTGTTGATTTCGAAGGTGTGACTGCTGGCGATAAAGATTTTTCTGCGTTGATCGCGAAACTGAAAAAACTGAATGTTGATTTCGTCTATTACGGCGGCTACCACCCAGAACTGGGTTTGATCTTGCGTCAGTCAGCTGAAAAAGGTTTCACAGCTAAATTCATGGGACCTGAAGGCGTAGGTAACAAAGACATTTCTGCGATTGCTGGTAAAGCTTCTGAAGGCATGTATGTCACCATGCTGAAAAAATACGACCAAGATCCAGCAAATGCTAAATTGGTTGATGCTTTCAAAGCGAAAAAACAAGATTACTCAGGTCCATTCGTATGGACTACTTACGCCGCTATTCAGGCGCTGAGTGCTGGTATCACTGCTGCCGGTGAAGAGCCTGCAGATGTTGCTAAATATCTGCGTGCTAACAAAGTGGACACCGTAATGGGTCCGCTGGAATGGTCTGCAACAGGTGATCTGAAAAACTTTAAATTTGGTGTCTATCAGTGGCACGCGGATGGTTCATCCAGCGTTCTGCAATAACACCTGATAATTTAAAAAGCGGGGCCGTTTCTGACAGCCCTGCTTTTTCTTTATCGAATCGCTCACTTTTTTTTCCGCGCTGATCCTCGTCCTTCGCGGATCACTCAGGAACAATGGTATATGTCTGAACAGATTTTTTACTTTATTCAGCAATTGCTGAATGGCCTGACTATCGGCAGCACGTATGCGCTGATAGCCATTGGTTATACGATGGTGTACGGCATCATCGGTATGATTAACTTCGCACATGGCGAAGTCTACATGATTGGGTCCTATATCGGATTCATGGTGATCACCGCATTAATGATGATGGGTATTGATAGCTCATTCTTGTTGATGGGATCTGCCTTTATCATCTCTATTCTGATCACCAGCTGTTATGGCTGGAGTATTGAGCGTGTTGCTTATCGCCCGTTGCGCAGCAGTAACCGTCTGATCCCATTGATTTCCGCCATCGGTATGTCGATCTTCCTGCAGAACGTCGTGCGTTTTGCGCAAGGTTCGCGTGATATCGCAATGCCAGCACTGGTGCAGGGTGGTGTTCAGTTTGGCTCTGCGATTAGCGTGTCATACATGCAGATCATCATCTTTGTCGTAACCTTTATCTCCATGTATGGCTTATCGCAGTTTATCTCGCGCTCCCGTATGGGGCGTGCGTGCCGTGCGTGTGCGGAAGATATCAAGATGGCGAATCTGCTGGGCATCGATACTAATAATGTGATTGCCCTGACATTCGTTATCGGTGCGGCATTGGCTTCTATCGCGGGTATTCTGCTTGGTTTGTATTACGGCGTGATCAACCCATCACTTGGCTTTATGGCGGGTCTGAAAGCCTTCACCGCAGCAGTGCTGGGTGGTATCGGTTCTATCCCTGGTGCCATGATTGGTGGTTTGATTTTGGGCGTTACCGAAGCACTGACATCGGCTTACTTAAGTTCAGAGTATAAAGATGTGGTGGCGTTCTGCTTACTGATCACTATTTTGTTATTAATGCCAACCGGTATTCTGGGCCGTCCAGAGGTGGAAAAAGTATGAAGCATCTCAAACAAGCCTCTGTTGCTGCTGTACTGACACTGATTTTATCCGTGTGGTTGTTCTGTTATCAGCTGCATACCGAAGGTGTCGGTATCACGGTAACGAGTCGGTTGCAGGAAAATGGCCTGCTGGTTGGACTGGCTGTGCTGATCGTCTTCCTGTTCCAACTGTTTCAGGATCAGATCGGTAGCGGTTTCACCGCACTCAAAGAAAACATTCCGGTGTTGTCTTTGCCAACCAACCGTTCTAATCCAAAGCTGTATCGCGCGTTGCAGCTCTGCTTGCTGGTTGCCATTCTGGTAATCCCATGCTTCGGCTCGCGTAACTTGCTGGATCTGGGCACCTTGATCCTGATTTACGTGATGTTAGGTTTGGGTCTGAATATTCAGGTTGGTCTGGCGGGTCTGCTGGATCTCGGTTATGTCGGTTTTTATGCCATTGGTGCTTATACCTACGCGTTGCTGAACCAGTATTTCGGGCTTTCTTTCTGGGAAGCGCTGCCATTGGCTGGTGGCATGTCCGCACTGTTTGGTTTTGTGCTGGGCTTCCCAGTGTTGCGTCTGCGCGGTGACTATCTGGCGATCGTGACGTTAGGTTTTGGTGAAATCATCCGCATTTTGCTGAACAACTTAACCACCATCACTGGTGGTCCGAACGGTATTTCCAGCATTCCGAAACCATCACTGTTTGGTCTCGAGTTTTCTCGCCGAGCGGAAAATGGCGGACAAACTTTCCACGAATTTTTCGGCATCCACTACGACGCTAACTACAAGATCATCTTCTTGTACGTCATGGCAGTACTGCTGGTGCTGTTTACGCTGTTTGTGATCAACCGTCTGCTGCGGATGCCTCTGGGCCGTGCTTGGGAAGCGTTGCGTGATGATGAAATTGCGTGCCGTTCACTGGGTTTGAATCCAACCGTTATCAAGCTGACAGCATTTGCGATCGGTGCCGCATTCGCCGGTTTTGCCGGTAGTTTCTTTGCGGCACGTCAGGGTTTTATCAGCCCGGAATCGTTCACCTTCATGGAGTCGGCCATCATTTTGGCTATCGTCGTGCTGGGTGGTATGGGGTCACTGCGTGGGGTTGTTATTGCCGCGATCGTGATGACCGTATTACAACAATCGCAGTTGTTCAGTGAATACCGGATGCTGATTTTCGGGATCTTGATGGTAGTAATGATGTTGTGGCGTCCACAGGGTCTGGTGCCTATGACTCGTCATCATGTGGAGTTGCCTAAATGAGTAAGTTATTAGAAGTCTCTAATCTCTCCATGCGTTTTGGCGGCTTGCTGGCTGTCAACGGCGTGGCGTTACAACTCAGAGAGAAAGAAATTGTTTCTATTATCGGCCCGAATGGTGCTGGTAAAACCACGGTATTTAACTGCCTGACCGGTTTTTACAAACCAACTCACGGGGTGATCCGTTTTCGTGGTGAGGAAATCCAAGGGCTGCCGGGGCATGAAATTGCCCGTAAAGGCATCGTGCGGACATTCCAGCATGTGCGTCTGTTTAAAGAAATGACGGTGCTGGAAAACCTGCTGGTGGCGCAGCATCGCCACATGAACACCAATTTCCTGGCCGGTTTGTTGAAAACACCTGCGTTCCGCCGTTCTGAAAAAGAAGCGTTGGATCGTGCAAAATTCTGGCTGGATACCATCGGATTGACCGATTTATCCAACCGTTCTGCCGGTAATCTGGCGTATGGTCAACAGCGTCGTCTGGAAATCGCCCGTTGCATGTGTACGCAACCGAAGATCCTGATGCTGGATGAACCGGCCGCGGGTCTGAACCCGAAAGAAACCGAAGATCTGAACAATTTGATCCGCCAGCTGCGCGATCAGTTTGATGTTTCAGTGCTGTTGATCGAACACGATATGAAACTGGTCATGGATATTTCTGATCATATCTTCGTCGTGAATCAGGGCACGCCGCTGGCAGAAGGTAAACCTGCTGAAGTGCGTGATAATCCGGCCGTGATCAAGGCCTATCTGGGCGAATCATAGGAGATAGCCGATGTTAGAAGTAAAAAACGTCTCTACCTTCTACGGTAAGATTGCAGCCTTAACGGATGTCAGCGTACACATCAAAAAAGGCGAAATTGTTTCGCTGATCGGGGCCAATGGTGCCGGTAAAACGACATTGCTGATGACTATCTGTGGTGATCCGAAACCATCACAAGGGCAGATCCTGTTTGAAGGCAAAGACATCACGCAGGACACTACGTCGTCGATCATGCGTGGCGATATTGCGATTGTGCCGGAAGGCCGTCGTATTTTCTCCCGTCTGACGGTGGAAGAAAACCTGAGCATGGGTGCCTTTTTCGTCAATGATAAAGCGGAAAAAGTTGCGCTGATGGATGAAGTCTTTGGTCTGTTTCCTCGTCTGAAAGAGCGTATCAATCAACGTGCGGGCACGATGTCAGGCGGTGAGCAGCAGATGCTGGCGATCGGCCGTGCATTGATGAGTAAACCGCGTTTGCTGTTTCTCGATGAGCCGTCATTAGGCTTAGCACCCATCGTGATCCAACAGATTTTCGATATCGTGCAGCAATTGCGTGAACGCGGCATGACCATCTTTCTGGTGGAACAAAATGCGAATCAGGCATTGAAACTGGCCGATCGGGGTTATGTATTGGAAACAGGTCGTATTGTGCTGGAAGATACCGGTGCTGCATTGCTGGCCAACCCTGCGGTACGTAACGCGTATCTGGGCGGTTAATTTTTTCAAAAACAGATCTTTTCTGTAACAATCGGGTAAACTGTTGGCATTCTGTCGAGGAGATAGTGAATGACTCAGTTTACCCGCATTTCTTTAGAGCAGGCAGCCAAGCTGCTGCAACAACCTTCCGTTTGTCTGACTGACATCCGCGATGCGGCATCATTTAATGCAGCACACGTTGAAAATGCATTCCATTTAACCAATGACACATTGCCTACTTTTGTCGAGCAAGTTGCTAAAGATATCCCTGTTTTGGTGATGTGTTACCACGGTAACAGTAGCCAAGGTGCGGCGAATTATTTGGTGAGCTTAGGTTATCAGACGGTCTATAGCGTGGACGGTGGGTTTGAGGGCTGGAAACAAATTTATCCATTCACGGCTACGGTATGATTTTACTGATCCAACTCAATGATCCGCAGCTAGCGCAGATGCTGGCGGATTATCTGCAAAGCCGCCATATGCCTTGTCAGCTGCAAGTCTCAGAAACCGGCGTTGCGTTGTGGTTGCTGGATGATAAACAAGCCGCTATGGCTGAACAGGAAGTACAACGTTTTGTTCGTGAACCGCATCACGCGCGTTATCGCGAAGCAGCCTGGCAACAAGAAAAACCGAGTTCATGGCGTTCCACCACCGATTCAGGATTATTAACTGAGCTGATGTTGCAAGCGCAACCGCTGATGTTGTTAGTGACGGTCCTGACTGCTGGCGTGTTCCTGCTGTATTGGTTAGCCATCCCGGTTGAAACGCTATTATCCTTTGAATGGCCATGGTTGCACGGGCAAGTCTGGCGGTTGATCACGCCAGTGCTGCTGCATTTTTCGGTCTTACATCTGCTCTTCAATTTAGCTTGGTGGTGGTATCTCGGTGGGCGTTTAGAACATCGTTATGGTGCCGGTAAATTAACCATATTATTGTTCTCGGGGGCATTGATCCCGAATGTATTACAAGCCATGGTGTCGGGAGCGGAGTTTGGTGGTTTATCCGGTGTTACTTATGCGCTGATTGGCTATTTATGGCTACGTGAACGTGGTTCAGAAGAGCAATCACAGGTTGCGGTATCTGACGGCCTGTTTATCTTTATGCTGTGTTGGTTGGTGGTCGGTTTCACGAACTTATTCGGATTAAATACAGCAAATTTAGCTCATTTGGGTGGTTTACTGGTGGGGCTGATTCAAGGGTGGCGGGATAGCCATCGTGCTATCCCGAAAGCCAAGTAAACCTATTTATTGATAAAGATAGTTGGTGAAGATTAACTCGCGCACAATGGGCTTGCCGGTTTCTTTCTGTAAACGCTCATTCACTTTATCCTGACATTCCTGGCGGATAAGATCGCGACCTTTAAGTGAGCGTATATGTTCAACCGTTTCTTTGCCTAGAACATCGTTAATGGTGTCGCGGATCAAGGGCTCGTGTTTTTTTACCAACTCAAGCTCGCCGAGAGTATTAACCATGATCTCAATCTTGATGCGGATATATCCCATCTCGTTGTTGGTGGTGATGTAATTAGTAATGATTTCTGGATCAAGCGAGAAATAGGAAATAACAGGTTTGTTAGGATCGACCGCTTCTTTGCCTTCACCTTCGCCACCGCCTTCAGATGCCAGTGCCAGAAAGGGAAGCAGGCAGCTTAGCCAAAACAAACGTAATATCGTTTTCATAAATGATTTCCGAAAGATGAGAGACAGTTAAATTCGGTGATAAGCAAATTGTTCAAGGCAAATGCAACTTCGTCAAGCGCGATCCACCGACAATGCGATCCGCTGCCTGATGTCCGTAATATCGAGACGCTGGCCTGGTCAGACGCGGCATCCGTTATGTTGCCAGAAAAATACAGGCACTGGCTGCAAGACTCTGGATCGCTTACCGCAAAACTACAACAATATACCGCCTCTCTGTCATTGCAGCTACTCACCGCGGGTTGGCAAACAACAAGTTACGTTGATAGTTCACAGTTAATGCGACAAGTTTTGTTATCTGATGGACAACAACCCTGGATCTGGGGTTTAACAGTAGTTAATGCATTACAGCTTGCCAATGAGCCTGCGTTATCCAATTGGTCAACCGAGCCATTGGGCGTCTTGCTGTTTGCCAATGATGATATTGGCTTGCGGCATTTTGAGGTGGCGGATTTTAGTCAGAACCAAGCTTTCCTAGAGATATTACCGGCTTGGGGTTGTTCGGCAATACAACCACTATGGGGCCGACGTTCTCGATTGCTGTTTCGCTCTTGTCAGATCTCGTTGACGGAAGTTTTTTTACCTGAACACCCGATGTATGGAGTGTAGTAATGGTTTTTGTTTTACCCGCACAATGGCAACCGTATTGGCAATTAGCTCGGTTAGATAAACCGATTGGCACCTTGTTATTGTTATGGCCAACATTATGGGCTTTGTGGTTGGCCGCTGATGGTATTCCACCGTTTTCCGTATTACTCATTTTTATTGCCGGGGTATTTGTTATGCGTTCGGCAGGTTGTGTGATCAACGATTATGCCGATCGCAACGTTGATGGTTATGTAAAACGTACCGCATCTCGACCGTTACCAGCCGGACGTCTGTCAACCACACAAGCATTGCTGTTTTTTTCGCTGCTCGTGTTCGTGGCGTTTGTTTTGGTGTGGCAACTAAACCAATTCACGATTTATCTCTCTGTCGGTGGTTTGTTGCTGGCGGCCATTTATCCGTTTATGAAGCGGGTGACCTCATTGCCACAATTGGTGTTAGGGATGGCATTTTCCTGGTCGATCCCGATGGCTTATGGTGCGGTAGCCGGACATTTAACTCTGACTACCTGGCTGTTGTTTTTGGCTAACTTAGTCTGGACTATCGCCTATGACACCATGTACGCCATGGTCGATCGCGATGATGATTTAAAGATTGGTGTGAAATCAACGGCGATTTTGTTTGGCCGTTATGACCGGCATTACATCGCATTATTGCAATGCCTGACGCTGGGTTTGTTGTGTCTGATCGGTTGGCTGGAACAACTGTCACCGAGTTATTATCTGCTGTTGTTGCTGGCGAGTGGATTCTTTGTTTACCAGCAATGGCTCATTCGCCATCGTCAGCGCGAGGCGTGTTTTCGTGCTTTTCTGAATAATAACTGGGTGGGAATGTGCATTTTTATCGGAATAATACTCGCGTCCTGATAGCAAACACCACGATGCCCTTTGCTTGTGACAGATAACTGTATATACTCACAGTTATCTGTATAAAAACACAGGCTTATCTCATGAAGCAGTTAACTCCCCGTCAAGCCGAAGTATTGGCGCTTATTCGCTCTGCTGTGCAACAAACAGGTATGCCGCCGACGCGTGCTGAAATTGCTTCTGAGCTTGGTTTTAAATCCGCGAATGCGGCGGAAGAACACCTGAAAGCATTAGCTCGCAAAGGTGTCATTCATATGATGCCGGGAACATCTCGTGGCATTCAGTTATTAAATGAAGAGCCGGAAGATGAAGATCAGGGGTTACCTCTGATTGGCCGGGTTGCAGCAGGCGAACCGATACTGGCTGAGCAGCACATTGAAACACACTACAAAATTGATGGCGCATTGTTTCATCCGCATGCGGACTTCTTGCTGCGCGTGCAGGGCATGAGTATGAAAGACATCGGTATTTTGGATGGTGACTTACTGGCGGTACACAAAACAACACAAGCCAATAACGGGCAAGTGGTTGTCGCACGGGTAGGCGATGATGAAGTCACAGTGAAACGTTTTGAACGTAAAGGGCATGTGGTGCGTTTACTGCCGGAAAACGAAGAGTTGCAACCGATCGTCGTCGATCTGACGCAAGAAGCGCTCAGTATCGAAGGCTTGGCTGTTGGTGTGATCCGTAACGGCAGTTGGATGTGATGAGATATAGCGCAGTGAGTCGGCAATCGGCTCACTGCGTGTTTAATGTATTAAATGGCGCCGTAGAAACCTAACTGGCGCCAGCTTTCATACACAAAGACTGATACCGCGTTGGAAAGATTCATACTGCGACTTTGCGGCAACATTGGTATGCGTAAGCGTTGTGCTTCCGGTAAGCTTTCAATGATCGACATTGGCAAGCCGCGGGTTTCCGGGCCAAACAACAATACATCATCTGCGACAAAACCTGCTTCCGACGGATACGCCTTACCTTTGGTTGTGCAGGCAAAAATTCGGGCATTACCCACCGAACTCAAAAACTCGTCGAAATTAGCGTGCCGTTTGATGTCGGCAAATTCGTGATAATCCAGCCCGGCACGGCGTAAACGTTTGTCATCCCAAGCGAACCCCATCGGTTCTATCAAATGCAAAAAATAGCCGGTATTAGCGCATAGACGAATAATATTACCAGTGTTGGGTGGGATCTCGGGTTCATACAGCGCAATGTGCAACATAATAGGTCTGTGTATTTCTTTCGCTAGTGAGTAGAAGGCGACTGCCATTTTTGTCAGTTAATCGACAAAAGTGTGGGCAACTTCGCTAAAAATTGATCTTTTATCAAGAAGCAAAATCTTAGTGGGTTGTATTATTACATATATAAACGTTGTTCTCTCATCCTATGACATACAATGTCTGAATGATGGCGAATGAATTCATAGCGAGTAGAAAAATATATTATGCAGCTAACTCTATTTACGGATTATGCGTTACGTACGCTGGTTTTTTTGGCATTACAGCCAGAAAAACAACTATCCACTATTACGGAAGTAGCTGATCGATTTACTATTTCTCGTAATCATGTGGTTAAAATTGTGCATCAGCTGGGCATGAAAGGCTACATTGAAACCATTCGTGGTAAACACGGTGGTATTCGGCTGGCTCGCCCATGTCTGGAGATCAATCTGCGTGATGTGATCGCAGATATGGAAAATGTTACCTGTCTGCTGGATTGTCAGCGTGAAGGATGTCGTTTAGCACCGGGTTGCCGTTTTCAAGCAATCATGCGAAAAGCGATGCGGGCGTTTTTGGGCGTATTGGCAGAATATACGCTGGATGATCTAGTCCGAGATAAAGAACGTATGTGTGGTTTGTTAGCGCTGGAAATTCCGGTTACCACCGTCAGCGAAGCGTAAAAATCAGGTTGATAAAAAAGCCACATGGTTTGCATGTGGCTTTTTTGTTTCTACAGATCTGTGTGTTTTAGTCTTTCCAGAAGGAAGGGAATAACAACACGACGATTGTCAGTATTTCTAACCGGCCCAACAGCATATCTGCAGCTAGTACCCATTTGGCGGGATCAGGAATAGCCGCATAATTGCCAGACGTGTTGATTAATTGTCCCATCCCTAAACCCACATTACTCACCGCAGTCATTGCCCCGGAAATCGCATCGAGTGGTGGAATTTCCATTAATCCTAATAGCGTAGCGCTGCAGATAATGACGGCCAGATAACTCAAAACAAACGCAACAATAGAACGGACAATCGCATCATTAACCGGACGACCGTTATATTTCTGCGGGAATACACCGGCAGGATGCATCAGTTGGCGAGTTTGTTTCTGAAATAGCGCCGCAGCAATTTGAATGCGGAATATTTTTAAACCACCGGATGTGGAGCCAGAACAAGCACCCAATAGCATGAGGAAGACAAACAGGATCGTTGTCATGCTACTCCAAGTGCCGAAATCGGTGAGTCCAAAGCCGGTGGTGGTGAGAATGGAGACTACATTAAAAAACGCAATTCGTAATGCGTCTTCCAAACCAAACACATTGCGATACCAAAGCCACCCAGTCATCAGCAAGCTGATAATGACAACCAGCCAAAAGAAGCCGCGGACCTGTGCATCGCGGAACAGTAACCCTTCACGTCGCCGAATACTCTGTACGTATAACATAAAGGGTAAACCGCTTAAGAACATAAACAGACAGGCAACCCATTGGGCTTTAACCGAAAAAGCGCCCATGGAGGCATCATGCGTGGAAAAACCGCCACTACTGAGGGTGGTCATAGCGTGGTTGATGGCATCAAACAAACTCATATTACTGAGCCAGTAGCTGACACAACACAGGATTGTCAGACCAATATAGGCACCCAGAATATTTCGCGCGACAGCGGATATTCGTGGGGAATCTTTTTCGGTGCGATCTGATGATTCCATTTGGAATAGTTTCATCCCGCCGATGTTCAGATACGGCAGTACCGCGACGGCTAAGATAATAAATCCGATCCCACCCAACCACTGCAACAATGATCGCCAGAGCAGAATTGCCGGTGGTAGATGGTCTAAACCGCTCAATACCGTAGAGCCAGTCGTGGTAATTCCCGACATGGCTTCAAAATACGCATCGGTAAAACTGAGCTTACTGAGGAACAAGAAGGGCAGCGCGGCAAAGGCACAGGCAATCAGCCATACTAGCGTAGTCAGCACAAACATATCTCTGACATTCAGTCGGAAAGCTTGCTGGTAACCGGCGCGGGTAAACACTAATGCCGCAACATGCGTTAACACGGCTGAGGCTAAAAATTCAGCGGTACCAGCAGTGCCACTGGAAAAAGCGATCACCAATGGTAGCCACATAAACAGCGCCAGTTTTGACAACGTCAAGCCAATAACAAAGCTGATAGGTTTAAAATTAATCATATGGCCTACAAGAAGAACGGACTTGGTTGGAATAGACGTTCAACCTCAGGGATATGTTTTTTATCAACCAAAAACATTACCACGTGGTCATCTTGCTGGATCACTGTCGTGTCGTGGGCAATTAACACTTCATCACCGCGCACCACTGCGCCAATGGTTGCACCTGGCGGGAGTTTCAATTCGCCAATCGAACGGCCGACGACTTTAGAGGTATGCTCATCGCCATGCGCAATGGCTTCGATGGCCTCGGCGACCCCACGACGTAACGAATAAACGTTAGCAATATCCGCGCGGCGGACATGCGTCAACAGGGCGGAAATGGTCGCTTGTTGTGGCGACACCGCAATATCAATCGTCCCGCCCTGAACCAGATCAACGTAAGCACTACGCTGGATCAGTACGATAGCTTTACGCGCACCGAGTTTTTTCGCCAGCATCGCTGACATAATATTGGCTTCATCATCGTTGGTGACGGCGATAAAGACATCGATCTGCTCGATATGTTCTTCCTGCAGTAACTCTTGATTAGCCGAATCACCACAGAAGACAATCGTTTCTTCCAGCATTTCGGATAACGCTTCCGCGCGTTCCGCATTCCGTTCGATCAGTTTTACGCTGTAACGTCCTTCCAGCTGACGGGCTAACCCAGCGCCGACATTACCACCGCCGACAATCATGATCCGGCGGTATGGGCTTTCCAGCCGTTGAAGTTCTGACATCACTGCACGGATGTGACCGGATGCGGCAACAAAGAAGACTTCATCATCCGCTTCGATAATGGTGGTACCCTGCGGACGAATAGAGCGCCCTTGGCGGAAAATAGCTGCAACACGAGTATCAATGTTCGGCATGTGTTCTTTCAGCGTAGCCAGTGCATTACCAACCAGCGGGCCACCGTAATAGGCTTTGACAGCCACCAAACCCAGTCGTCCACCGGCAAAGTCAGCCACCTGCAATGCACCTGGGTATTCAATCAACCGGCGCATATATTCGATCACTAATTGTTCTGGAGAAATCAGATGATCAATATGGAACACTTCGCCTTTGAATAGTTTTTCCCGTGCAGATAAGTACGCATGGGAGCGAATGCGAGCCACTTTGTTCGGCACGTTAAACAGCGAATAGGCAATTTGACAAGCGACCATGTTGCATTCGTCACTGCTGGTGACAGCAACTAGCATATCGGCATCATCGGCACCTGCTTCACGTAATACGCCAGGGTATGAACCAGGGCCGCAAACGACACGCAGGTCATATTTATCCTGGAGTTCACGCAAGCGCTCGGCATCGGTATCAACCAGCGTGATTTCGTTATTCTCACCGACCAGATTTTCCGCCAGCGTACCGCCAACTTGGCCTGCGCCGACAATGATGATCTTCATGCTGTCACCTGTTTAGTCAATTTGGCGTAGAAAAAGCCATCCATATGCTGCTCTCCAGGGTAAATTTGCCAACCAGGTTGTTGTGCAGTGTCTTGTTCATTTAATGGAACGTGAATAGCATCGGTGGTTCTTTCTAAGAAAGCTTTAATTTGAGTTCTGTTTTCGTCAGATAAAATGGAACAAGTAGCATACAGCAAGGTACCACCGGGTTTTAATTGTAGCCACATCGCATCAAGGATACTGCTTTGTAAGCGGGCTAATTCGGCAATATCTTCCGCTCGCCGCAACCATTTAATGTCCGGATGACGTCGGATCACGCCGGTTGCAGAACAAGGTGCATCTAATAAAATGCGATCAAATTGCGGGCCTTGCCACCATTGAGCCGGCTGACTGGCATCGCCGTGAATGAGCGTTGCGTCCAGTTTGATCCGTTGCAGGTTTTCTGCCACCCGCTGCAATCGAGTTTCATCAAAATCGACTGCAACCAGTTGTTTCAGTGCTGGCTGGCGCTCCAGAATATGCGCTGTTTTACCGCCGGGCGCGGCGCAGGCATCTAAAATCAATTCATCGGCTTGTGGCTCTAATAACCAGGCGGCATGTTGTGCCGCTGCATCTTGTACCGAACAAGCGCCTTCCGCAAAGCCTGGTAATTCATTCACATCACAAGCTTTTTCTAGTAACAGCGCCGAGGCACAACTGGCGTGGGGAGTGCTGTTAATTCCTAAGGCAGTTAGTTGCTGTTGATAATCTTCCCGTGATTGTCGGCTTAAATTCACACGTAGCCACATGGGCGGATATGCATTTCCGGCCTGTAACACGGAAACATAACCATACTGACAAGATTGTTTGATCTTTTTCAGTAACCAGCGTGGATAACTAAAGCGAGTTGCTTCGTTTTTATCTGCCGCTTGCAGTAATTCTTCCTGTTGGCGTTGTGCATTCCGCAACACGCCGTTGATCATGCCACGGAAACTATCGCCATTCATGATCTTGGTAGCATTCACCGTTTCAGCTAAGGCCGCATGCGGTGGAATACGGGTATAAAACAGCTGATACAAACCGACCAGCAATAAATAGTGCAGAGAGCGGTGCTTACCTTTCAGCGGGCGTTCGATCAATTGTTCCGCGATAAACTCTAAACGATTCAGCCAACGTAAGGTGCCGTAACAAATTTCCTGTAATAACGCGCGATCTTTAGCTGGAATAAGCTGTTGAGCTGCAGGCAACGCGGCAGACAGAGAATATCCCTGTTCTACGACCTGAAACATAACCTTGGCTGCGGTTGCCCGAACTTTCATAAATACCACTCAATAAAAAATTAAGGCAGAAGATTGCCCGGTAGGAAGAGATCCTGACGCGCATTGAAGATATCCGCAAAGGACATGGCTTTTTTGCCCGGTAATTGCAGTTGTTTAATGCGTAAAATGCCCAGACCAGTGGCAACATCCAACCCGTCTTTACTGGCTTGTATAATGGTTCCGGCTGGCTGATGGCTACTATCGGTTAAAACCTCTGCTTGCCACACTTTGATATTCAGCTCTGCCAACTGAAAATAGCTGACAGGCCAAGGGTTAAAGGCGCGGATACAACGCTCAATAAAACCGGCTTCCTGCTGCCAATCGATGCGGGCTTCTTCCTTGGTGAGCTTTTTGGCATAGGTTGCCAGCTCGTTATCCTGTTTTTCCGGCTGTGTTGTGCCGGCCGCGATTTGCTGAACAGTAGCCAACAAACCTTTGGGTCCTTCTACGGCTAGTTTTTCATACAAGGTCGCGCTGGTTTCTTCTGGGGCAATCGGGCAAATAACCTTGTGCAGCATATCACCGGTATCCAGCCCAATATCCATCTGCATGATGGTAATACCAGTTTGGGCATCACCAGCCCAAATCGAACGCTGGATAGGAGCTGCACCACGCCAGCGAGGCAACAATGAGCCATGCACGTTAATGCAACCCAAGCGGGGCGTATCGAGTATGACTTGCGGTAACAATAAGCCGTAAGCCACGACGATCATCAGATCAGCATCTAATGCTTTTAATTCCTGTCGTGCGGTTTCCTCTTTAAAGTTAACCGGCTGAAAAACTGGAATTTGATGCGTGAGCGCGAGTGTCTTGACTGGGCTTGGGGTGAGTTTATTGCCCCGGCCGGCCGGTCTGTCAGGTTGTGTGTAAACACCGACCACCTGCAAATTAGTATCTAGCAGCGCTTGCAGGTGTTGGGCGGCAAAGTCAGGTGTTCCGGCGAAGATAATGCGAAGATTCTGCACAGCTGATCCTATCAGGATGAACGTTCAATACGTGCCTGCTTTTCCAGCTTCTGCCGGATCCGCTGCCGTTTTAGTGGTGACAAATAGTCTACAAACAGTTTGCCGACCAGATGATCCATTTCATGTTGTAAACAGATCGCCAGTAAACCATCGGTTTCTATCTCAAACGGTTCACCATGACGATCTAGGGCACGGACTTTAACCCATTCTGCTCTCGGTACTAAGGCCCGACATTCAGGCACAGAAAGACAGCCTTCTTCAATTCCTGTCTCACCACGTTTCTCAATCAGCTCCGGATTAATTAATACAGTGGGTTGACTGTGATCTTCTGAGATATCTACGACTATAATTCGTTTATGAATATTGACCTGTGTCGCAGCCAGGCCAATCCCTTCTTCCAGATACATAGTTTCAAACATATCCTGTATGATATGTTCGAGATCTGGGGTGAATTTTTCGACAGGCGTTGCAATTTTGCGCAACCGTTCATCAGGGAAACGTAAAACTTCCAGAGTGGCCATATAATTAATTAATACTCGTATATCGTAACTGTCAGCCTGATTTTAGTCGGCTGGCGTCCAAAATAACAGCCGTCCGGCATAAACGGGACAGGGATGATTATGAAACTACGTTATATTTCGCTTTTTTTGGTGTCTGCATTGTTCGCCTTTCAGGCGAGCGCCGATACTTTGTCATTGCGGAAAGACCATCCAGATAAATATATTGTCAAAAAAGGCGATACATTATGGGATATTTCCGGCCGGTTTCTGACCAAACCATGGTTGTGGCCTCGGTTGTGGGACATGAATAAACAGATCAAAAACCCACATTGGATATATCCTGGTGATCGTTTGCGTCTCAAATGGGTTAATGGTCAGCCCAAACTGGTTTTAGAGCAATCGGATGCTCGTGAGGGAAAACACCATATCAAGTTAGCACCTAAGGTGCGGATCGAAGAAAATCAGTCACCGGTGTCTACCGTCGAGCTTTCAGAAATATCGCAATTCTTACGCGCTGATATGGTTGCCGACATGAATACGGATCTTGAGCATGTGCCCTATGTTCTGGGGGAAAACAACGATACCAGTATTTTTATGTCGCAAGGACAAACTATACACGTACGGGGAAAAACAGATCTGAATACACACTATGGTGTGTATCATGTGGGTAATACATATAAAGATAACCAAACCGGAGAAGCACTTGGACGTCAGCTTGAGCTGGTGGGTGTTGTGCAGCCAAAAGATGTTGGTGACAACAATATTACGACTGTTGAAGTGGTCAGCAGTTTCAGTGAAATCCGACGCGGTGATCGCTTACTGCCAATGCTGAGTGAAAGCAGTATTGACGCATTCTTTATTCCAGAGCCGGGTAACCTCACTAAGCCTGCGCATATCATTGATATTCCGATGAAAAGTACTTATGTCGGCAAATATGACACTGTCATTATTGACAAAGGTGCCCGAGAAAATCTGAAACCAGGCGATGTTTTCGGTATTGTTCGTCCAGGTGCTGAAGTGGTGGATAATGGCCCTGATCATGTCTCTTACCAACAAGATAGTTCTATTGGCCAGAAATTGATGAATAAGCAATCGACGGTGCTCAGTGCTGATCATATTGGGGAAGTGATGGTTATCAAGGTCTACCAGAAAACCAGTTTAGCGATAGTGATGAACAGTCGTGATATGGTGCGTGCTGGTTATGCGGTGGAAAACCCTTGAATCCCCTTTGTCGCAAGATGAATTAGCTCTGTGGTTACATCTTGTTGCACTTCCTGGAATTGGCCCCATCAAAGGGGCCAAATTATTACAACGATTTGCCATTTCTGAGTTGTTAAATTGTAGTTCCAAGCAGTTATCTGCTTGCGGCTGGAATGAAACGCAGATCCGTCAATGGCTTGACTTTTCCCCTAGTAATTACCAATCGATCATTGATTGGGGGCATGAGAAAAACCAGCATATCCTGCATTTTGATCATCCGGCTTACCCATCCTTACTGCGTAATGTTGTTGGCGCACCATTAGTTTTATTCATTACGGGCAACCCTGTAATCATCAGTGAACTTCAGCTTGCGATTGTAGGTTCCAGAAAACCTACAGCAGATGGTCGTGATGCAGCACAGAGTTTTACTCGCGAATTGGTGCAAGCAGGGTTGGTGATTACCTCTGGATTGGCGTCAGGTATTGATGCCATCAGTCATCAAACCGCGCTGCAATGTGGTGGCAGAACGATAGCAGTACAAGGCTGTGGTCTGAATCAGGTTTATCCATCAAAACACCGTACTTTAGCGAATCAAATTCTTGAACAGGGTGGGGCGCTGGTTTCGGAATTTTTTCCGGATACTTTGCCGCGGCCTGAACATTTTCCACGTCGTAACCGTATTATAAGTGGGTTGTCTGTTGGAACATTGGTAGTTGAAGCGGCCGAAAAAAGTGGTTCATTAATTACAGCCAGGTATGCAGTGGAACAAAACCGGGACGTTTTTGCAGTACTGGGCAGAATAACTAACCATAATGCGCGAGGTTGTCACCGATTAATTCAGCAAGGAGCAAAACTTGTTTGTGATGCGGCCGATATAATAGAAGAGATAGGTATTCTTCCACCGGCAATGGTTGTGTCACTGATTGTTCAGCCGAAACCGGAAGAATCTTTATCTGATTTGCCATTTTCCCGATTGTTAGATAACTTAAGAAGTAATGAGGTAACAGCGATAGATGTTATTGCTGCGACCAGTGGGTTGCCTGTTCAGGAGGTGATGACGGAATTAATCACACTCGAATTAGAAGGGTTAATTTTGTCAGTGCCGGGTGGTTATGTGCGAACGAGGAGTGCCTAATTATGTTTGATGTCTTAATGTACCTGTTCGAAACATATGTGCAAAGTGAGTTGGATTTCATGGTTGATCAAGATGCCCTGACCGATGAACTAACTCGTGCCGGCTTTCAAAAACCTGAAATATACAAAGCGTTGTCCTGGCTTGAAGATTTGGCTGCATTACACGACAGTCCTGATGCACCGGAATATACCGCGTGTGCTTCTGACTCGTTTCGCATTTATGCCGCCGAAGAGACATTAAAATTAAGCACCGAATGTCGTGGTTTCCTGCTATTTCTGGAACAGATCCGCGTGCTTAATTGTGAAACCCGAGAAATTGTCATTGAACGTCTGATGGAACTGGACACGACAGAGATTGAACTGGACGATCTGAAATGGGTGGTCATGATGGTATTGTTCAATCTACCTGGCGGTGAAAATGCCTGTCATCAGATGGAAGAATTAATGTATGAACCGGATGTGGTCACTATCCAGTAACAAGGCGCTACATCCGTAATGAGTAAAATTGATAGCAGTTTGTTCAATGCACAGGAACATGCTCTGGATAAAGAGTATCGTCTTTGTCCAGAGTGTGGCGGTTCACTGAGCCTGCGCAAGAGTAAGCATGGCTTGTTTCTCGGCTGTGAAAACTATCCTACCTGCCAATATATGCGGCCCTTACAGCAACACAGTGTGCTCACTGAAAAGGTGCTCGATGATTCCAGTTGTCCGGATTGTGGTAAACCGCTTGCGATCAAAAAGGGGCGCTTTGGGTTATTTATTGGTTGCACCGGTTATCCAGAATGCCAACATATTGAAACCAATAGTCCGCTGCCTGAAACAACATCAGAATTACCTATCTGCCCGCTTTGTCACCGAGGGCAACTACAGGCTAAGACCTCGCGATATGGGAAGACATTCTATGCCTGTAGTGATTATCCCAAATGTAAATATGCGATTAACGATAAACCGGTAGCCAAAGTTTGCCCACAGTGTGGATTCGCTATACTGATAGAGAAACGCACACGACAAGGAATTCGTTTTTGTTGTCCGCAAAAGAGCTGTAACTATAGTGATGAATCACTATAATGTGACGCACAGTCAGTTTTGTAACAATTCTTTAACCTGAAGCAAGGAAGTTCCTCTCATGTCAAATCCATTTGTAGCGATCCTGATGGGCTCTGATTCCGATTTCCCGGTCATGCAGACTACCCTTGATGTGTTGAAATCATTCGATATCCGCTATGAAGTTAAGGTGACATCAGCGCATCGTACGCCAGCAGCAACTCATGCTTATGTTACGGATGCTGAAGCGCGTGGTTGTAAAGTCTTTATCTGCGCGGCAGGTCTGGCGGCTCATTTGGCCGGTGCCGTGGCTGGTATTACAACTCGTCCTGTTATTGGTGTGCCAATTGATGGTGGTCCATTAAAAGGAATGGATGCACTGCTTTCCACGGTGCAGATGCCTGGTGGCGTCCCAGTTGCAACAGTTGCGATTGGTAAAGCTGGCGCTAAAAATGCCGGTTATCTGGCTGCACAAATGTTAGCGGTTGCTGACGATGCATTGGCTCTCAAAGTGAAAGCAGAACGTCAGAAAAATGCAGATGAAGTCATCGCAAAAGATGCTGCTTTGCAGGCGCAACTAAAATAATTAAGGAAGGCGACCTTGGTCGCCTTTATTATTCATGACACAAAATATACAGCATGCATGTCAAATTCTGCATTCCGGTGGGGTGATTGCTTACGCAACAGAAGCCGTATTTGGGCTTGGATGCGATCCCGACAATGAAGCTGCAGTGCATAAACTGTTACAGATAAAACAGCGCCCGATAGAAAAAGGTTTGATCCTGATTGCGGCAGAATGGCAGCAATTAACCCCTTATCTGGATATCGGTTCTCTTAGCCACGAGCAACTGCAGCGGGCACTCGATTCCTGGCCTGGTCCTTATACATGGGTATTTCCAGCTAAAATGGCTACACCCAAATGGCTTACTGGTGAATTTAGCTCTTTGGCGGTTCGGGTTAGCGCTCACCCACAAGTACGTGCGCTATGTCAGTCATATGGTAAACCATTGGTGTCCACCAGTGCCAATCTGACAACATATCCTGCTTGTCGCACAGAACATGAAGTTCGTTTACAGTTAAGGGAGCGAATTGACTATATTTTGCCAGGCGACGTCGGCGCTAATAGTAACCCTTCCGAAATTCGGGATGTGATAACAAACCAATTGTTTCGAGCTGGGTAACAGCCATGTTGCTGGTATTGTAAAAATAAGAAGAGGCAGATCATGGATCGTTATGCTGTTTTTGGTAATCCGATTAACCACAGCAAATCCCCCTTTATTCATACCCTGTTTGCACGCCAAACGCAGCAACAACTCAGTTATGAAAAAATAGAAGCGCCAGTTGATGAATTTGTCAGCACCATACGGCGTTTTTTTTCTGAAGGTGGCAAAGGTGCCAACATCACTGTCCCATTCAAAGAACAGGCTTTCCAACTGGTCGATCAATTATCGCCGCGCGCTAAATTAGCCGGCGCAGTGAATACCTTAAAATTAACTGATGATGGTGTATTACTGGGCGACAACACTGATGGTGCTGGTCTGATACAGGATCTGAAATATCATCTGGAAGAACTCAGAGGGAAAAAAATTCTATTGTTAGGTGCTGGTGGCGCATGCCGCGGTGTACTTGGGCCTTTGTTGGAACAGCAACCGGCCGAAATCGTCATTGCGAACCGCACAGAAAGTAAAGCAGAAGAGTTGGCGCAGCATTTCTCATCTATGGGTAAAATAAAGGCCTGTCAGTTTGCAAATTTGAATGAAACCTTTGATCTGATCATTAATGGAACTTCAGCCAGTTTGTCCGGTTCAGTACCTGACATCCCTGCCTGCGTGATAGGGAGCAACACAGTGACCTACGATATGATGTATGGCAGCCAGGAGACCGCATTTAATCGTTGGGCTAAACAGCATGGTGCAATAAAAACCATTGATGGCCTTGGTATGCTAGTGTGTCAGGCCGCAGAAAGCTTCGCTATATGGCGCGGGATCCGCCCCGGCACGCGACAAGTTATCCGCGAATTACGGCGTAATCTGACCGGGGCATAATTACTAACTGCTCGTTTCAGCCAGAAACTCATTTTTCAGCAAGACATAATTAGCGGAGGAATGAACAAAGAATGCTAGTTCTTCCTCTGTTAACGCGCGGCCTTGTTTCACTGGATTGCCAACATAAACGTAACCCGACTGTAAACGCTTTCTTGGTGGCACTACTGAACCAGCCGCAACAATCACATCCGACTCAATTTCTGCACCATCCAGAATGACTGCCCCCATCCCCACTAATACACGATCTTGAATAACGCAACCATGCAACACTGCTTTATGACCGATAGTGACGTCTGCACCAATGATCAATGGATAACCGCTCGGATTAGTTTCTGAAATCCGGTTGACGTGCAATACCGAACCGTCTTGTACATTACTGCGTGCACCGATACTTATATAGTTAACATCACCGCGAACGACAGCCATTGGCCAGATACTGACATCATCTGATAAACGAACATCCCCGATCACACAACTCTGCATATCAATATATACAGCATGACCTAACTGAGGTTTTATACCTCGATAACTACGAATAGCTGACACGATAAGACCTATAAAAATGAAATTGTGGATAAGATTGTTTATATCTTGCGATAAATCCAGATCAAGTTGTAGATAAACAATTAAATCAAAAAATCTTCCAAAAAACGCTTGCCTAAAAAGTTCGGCTCCCTATAATGCGGCCCCACTGAGACGGCAGACGCCAACACAGAGCAAGTTAAGCAGGTTGTGACGAACAACGCTTGACAAGCAATCGGGAAGGCGTATGATTCGCGTCCCTGACCTAACGGTCACGCTC